>NZ_JBTJEQ010000056.1:0-29462 GCF_054456675.1 Jatrophihabitans sp. YIM 134969 | reverse complement strand
CGCCGCCCGGCGCCGGCGACGCGGGGTGGCGGGGACGGTCGGCGCCTGGAACAGGACGGCCGCGCGGAGCGCCTCGGCGGCAGCCTCCTCGGCCTCCTCGTCGGTGAGCTCCGGCTCGGCGGGAACGTCGGTGCCCACCTCGGCGGCGGGCGTCGTGGCCGGGCCGACCGGGCCGTCGTCCGTGGTCGGGGGCAGTTCGGCTGCGGCACCGGCCTCGGCCGGGGTGACCTCGCCCACGGTGGGGGCGACGGGCTCGACCGGGCCGTCGACCGGGGTGACGGGGGGCGCGCCGTCGTTCGTCGCGGGCGCGTCGGTCTCGACCTCGACTGCAGCTGCAGCCTTCTTGGCCGGAGCGCGCTTGCGCGGCGCCCGCTTGCGCGGGGCGGCGGCCTTCTTGGCCGCGGCCTTGGTGGCCTTGGCGGGCGGCGCCGCGGTGGGTTCGGTGTCCGCGGGCGGGGTGAGCGCCTCGGGGGTGGTGGGTTCGTTCGGTTCGGTCACGTGCGGTACTCCGATCTCGCCCCCGGGCGCGGGTACCGGCACATCGGCCGAACCACCCGCGACCGCACGGAGGCGGTACGGCGGACCTCGGCCTGCGCCGGGCCCGCTGAAGTCTGGGGCCGGACGTACCCCGGGTGCCGGGGCACCGGTCGTCACCCACCCGGGGTGACGGCCGGGCTCGCCTCCCGGTCGGGATCCAGGGGATCGCCGACCGACGCGGGGCTCGCACCGGTCGTCGGACCCTGCGCCACCCGCACGGAGCGGGGCGGCAGCGGGGCGACGAACCCGGTGAGGGCACGCAGCGCGGCGAGCACGTCGTCGGGTCGGACCGCAGGGATCACCTGCCGCACGACCAGGTCCAGTATCGCACGCGGTGGGTCCTCCGGCCCGCCGGGCACGGTGCGCGTGGCGATGTGGACCACCGCCGCCCGGGCGTCGACGTCACGTACGCCGCTCTTGGTGGTGCGTTGCACCGTCACGCTCTCGGCCGCGGCGAAGGCCGACACGGCCGTCTCGACCTCGATGATCCCGGCGCCCGGGAACTCGATGCTCCAGGCGCTCGCCTCCATGCGGTCGGCGAACCCGGGCGTGCGGGCCTCGACCGCGTCGACGAGGTCGACCCCGGTCGGCAGGGCGGCGTCCAGGGCCTCCCGCAACCGGTCGACGTCCACGGCCTTGGCGAGCCCGATCTCGAGGTACTCGGCCTCACTCGCCGTCCCGGTCGGGGCGGCCCCGACGTAGGAGATCTTCGGGTGCGGGGTGAACCCGGCGCTGAACGCGATCGGCACACCCGCCCGGCGGATGGCTCGCTCCAAGGCGCGCGCGAGGTCGCGGTGGGAGGCGAAGCGCATCCGGTCGCGCTTGGTGTAGCGCAGCCGGACCCGCTGCACCACCGGCGGAGGCGGCGGACCGGTCGGTTGACGCTTGGACACCGCACCAGTGTGCCGAGGCCGCCACCGGGTCCTCCGCCGCACTCCCTTCCCGGAAGGGCAGACATCGCCCCGCTCACGCCTCGGCCGGGTGATCCTGTGGCGGAGCCGCGGCGATCCGGACGCGGACGAGGGCACGTCTGGACCGGGGGAAACCGAGTGAAGATCCGTGGACACGGCACTGCTGTCGCCGTCGCACTGTCCGTTCTGGCTCTGGCGGTGGCGGGCGGCGGGACGGCCGTCGCCGTGTCGTCCGTCGTGAACATCGCCGACCCGGGCGATCCGTCCAAGGTGGCGAAGGTCGACCAGGCCGGGCGGCTGAGCGTCGGGCCGGCGACCGCCTCCATCAGCGTCGCCGGGTGGTTGCTGGGCTACACCGACAACGCCGTCACCCAGCTCACCTCGGCGACGACGGCGACGCTCGCCATCTCCCGGATCCAGTTCTCGGACCCGTCCGCGAACTCGTCGGCCACCGAGCAGCAGCTGTCGGTCAACCAGTACCCGGTCGACAGCGCCGGGAACTGCCAGTCGGCGACGGGAGCCGTGCTGCTCGCCCGGTACAACCTCGCCGCGGGTGACGACGTCGACGACCCGTTCCCGGCCCCGCTGATCGTCAAGCCGAGCGGGACCACGAAGTACTGCCTGTACGTCTACGCGGACTACCTGGGGACGACCACCGGCACGCCGTCGTACTACCTCACCTACGGCGTCTCCGCCTACGTGGTGTCGGGCAAGTACACCGGCCTCGGCACCACCCCGGCGGCCAAGCAGCAGGGGTCAGCGGCGATCCCGCGCTGACCCACGGGCCGCGGCGGGTGCCCGCCCGGTCAGGCCATGGGCAGCAACGACGTCCCGGACGGCGCCACCGGCAGCAACCGCTGACCGGTGGGGCCGATCTGGATGTCGGTGCCCATGCTGTCGCAGACCCCGCAGTCGAAGCACGGCGTCCACCGGCAGTCGTCCTGCTCGAACTCCGACAGGGCGTCCTGCCAGTCGTCCCAGAGCCACTGCTTGTCCAGGCCGGAGTCCAGGTGGTCCCAGGGCAGGATCTCGTCGCCGCCGCGCTCGCGCGTGGTGTACCAGGCGAGGTCGACCCCGACCTCGGCCAGCTCGACCGTTGCAGCCTGCACCCATCGCTCGTAGGAGAAGTGCTCGCTCCAGCCGTCGAACCGGCCGCCCTCACGCCACACACGCTCGATGACCGCGCCGACGCGACGATCGCCGCGGGACAGCAGGCCTTCCACCATCGACGGTTCGCCGTCGTGGTAGCGCATGCCGACGTTGCGGCCGAGCGAACGGTCGGCGTTGATCGCGGCGCGCAGCTTGCGCAGGCGCTCGTCGACGACCTCGGGTGCGGCCTGCGCCGCCCACTGGAACGGGGTGTGGGGCTTGGGGACGAACCCGCCGATCGACACGGTGCAGCGGATGTCCTTGCTGCCCGTGGCGGCGCGGCCGGCGCGGATGACGTCGTGGGCCATCTCGGCGATCTCGAGGACGTCGTCGTCCGTCTCGGTCGGCAGACCGCACATGAAGTACAGCTTGACCTGCCGCCAGCCGTTCTCGTAGGCCGTGGTGACGGTGCGGATGAGGTCGTCCTTGCTGACCATCTTGTTGATGACGCGACGCAGCCGCTCACTGCCGCCCTCCGGGGCGAAGGTCAGCCCGGAGCGACGGCCGTTGCGTGACAGCTCGTTGGCGAGGTCGATGTTGAACGCGTCGACACGGGTCGAGGGCAGCGAGAGCGAGACCTTGTCGTCCTCGTAGCGGTCGGCGAGGTCCTTGGTGATCTCGGCGATCTCGGAGTGGTCGGCGGAGCTCAGCGAGAGCAGCCCGACCTCCTCGTAGCCCGTGGCGGCGAGCCCGGCCGCCACCATCTCGCCGATGCCGGTGATGGAGCGCTCGCGCACCGGGCGGGTGATCATGCCGGCCTGGCAGAAGCGGCACCCGCGCGTGCAGCCGCGGAAGATCTCGACGCTCATGCGCTCGTGGACCGACTCGGCCACCGGCACCAACGGCGTCTTCGGGTACGGCCACTCGTCGAGGTCCATGACGGTGTGCTTGGAGACCCGCTCGGGCACGCCGATGCGGTTCGGGGTGACGGCGGCGATGGTGCCGTCGTCGTGGTAGCTGACGTCGTAGAGCGACGGGACGTAGACGCCGCCGGTGCGGGCGAGGCGGAACAGCAGCTCGGGGCGTCCGCCCGGGCGGCCTTCGTCCTTCCACGCCTTGACGACGTCGGTGATGATCCCGACCGCCTGCTCGCCGTCACCGAGCACGGCGGCGTCGACGAAGTCGGAGACCGGCTCGGGGTTGAAGGCCGCGTGTCCGCCCGCGACGACGACGGGGTGGGTCTCGTCGCGGTCGGCGGTGTGCAGCGGGATGCCGGCGAGGTCGAGCGCGGTGAGCAGGTTGGTGTAACCCAGCTCGGTCGAGAAGCTGACGCCGAGCAGGTCGAACGCCCCGACCGGACGGTGGGTGTCGACCGTGAACTGCGGGACGCCGTGCTCGCGCAGCAGCGCCTCCATGTCCGGCCACACCGCGTAGGTGCGCTCGGCCAGGGCGTCGGGCCGCTCGTTGAGGACCTCGTAGAGGATCTGCGTGCCCTGGTTGGGCAGCCCGACCTCGTAGGCGTCGGGGTACATCAGCGCCCAGCGGACGGACGCGGCGTCCCAGTCCTTCGGGCGGGAGTTGAGTTCGCCGCCGACGTACTGGATGGGCTTGGTGACCCGGGCGAGCAGCGGCTCGAGCCGCTCGAACACGGAGTCGGAAGCGGTGGCGGTCACGGGCTCCGAGGGTACCGACCGCGGCGATCGGCGACGCGCCGTCAGTGGCGGGGGCCCGTCCGGCGCCGCGCCGCCACGCCCCACCCCAGCGGTCGAGTGGCGCGGTACACCGTCGACTGGCGCCCTCGAGCGCGCCACTCGACCACCCGGTGCGCCACTCGGCCACACTCGTCGCGTGAGCACACCTGACGCGGCGCCACCTCCGGGTGCCCGCCACGTCGTGGTCGGGTTCGACCGTCTCCCCCGCTGGCTGGCCGGGTTCGGCGAACGCCACGGGGCGGTCGAGACGCTCTCCGGTCCCGAGGTCGTCGCGCTCACCGGCGCCGACGGCGCCCGGGCCTGGATCCCCGTTCCCTTCGCACCGTTGCACGGTGCACTGCTCGACCACGTCGCGGTCCGCCGCACGGTCGGGGTGTTGCTGGTCCGCCGCGGCGGCTACGCGGTCGGGGTGTTCGACGGCCGGGAGCTGGTCGCCTCCAAGGTCGACTCCACCTACGTCCAGGGCACGACCAAGGCGGGCGGGTGGTCGCAGCAGCGGTTCGCGCGGCGCCGGGCCAACCAGGCGGCGGCGTTGTTCGGGGAGGCCGCGGACGTCGCGGTCCGCATCCTGGTCGGCCCGCGGCTCGACGCCCTGGTCTGCGGCGGTGACCGGCCGGCCGTCGACGCCGTGCTGTCCGATCCGCGGCTGACCGCCGTCGTCGCACGGCGCACCGGTCCCTGGCTCGCCGGCCCCGACCCGCGGCTGAAGGTCCTGCAGCAGACGCCCGACCGCTTCCTCGCCGTCGAGATCACGCTCGACCCCTGACCGGTCTGCCTCATCGGGCACCCGCCGGAACGGCTCCGGGCGGCGCGTCCGGTGGAATGCTCGCGTCTCGGCCGTCGACCAGGAGGCGCTCATGTCCGGTCCGGGTGCGCAACCCACCATCGTCCTCGTCCACGGCGCCTTCGCCGACGCATCCGGGTGGGGACCGGTCATCACCCGTCTCACCGCGCTCGGGTACCCGGTGTTCGCACCGCCGAACCCGCTGCGCAGCGTGATCGGCGACGGCGAGTCGCTGCGGACCTTCGTCTCCACCCTCGACGGCCCGGTCGTGCTCGTCGGCCACTCCTACGGCGGCTCGGTGATCACCAACGCCGGGGCGGGCGCCGCCAACGTGCGAGCGCTGGTGTCCATCGCCGGGTACCTCCCCGAGGAGGGCGAGACGCTCGCGGCGTCGGGCGCGCTCGACGGCGCGTCGAACGACCTCGGCGAGCACCTGGTGATCCGTCCCTACCCGGGAGCACCCGAGGGCGACGGCGACGCCTACATCGACCCCGCCGTCTTCCACCACCAGTTCTGCGCCGACCTGCCGGCCGACGTCGCCGCGGTCATGGCGGTCAGTCAGCGCCCGGTGGCGGCGTCGTGTCTCGGAACGCCGTCGGGACCCGCAGCCTGGAAGACCCTGCCGACGTGGGCGATGGTCGCCACCCAGGACCACGCCATCCCGCCGGACGCCGAGCGGGCGATGGCCGCGCGCGCGGGTGCCACCACGGTCGAGGTCGACAGTTCGCACGTCGCGTTCATCAGCCACCCGGACGAGACGGTCGACCTCATCGTCGCGGCGGTCGAAGGTTCCGCCTGACGCGTCAGTGCACCGAGGTGCCGACCGGGTCGGCCGGAGCGACCGACCACCCGGTGCCGGGGCGGGGTGAGCGCGGCGGGCGGCCGCCGCGCAGGTGGATGGCCTCGAGCAACCCGAGGGCCATGGCCTGCGCGATCATCGACGAGCCGCCGTAGGACACGAACGGCAGCGGCAACCCGGTGATCGGGGTGAGCCCGAGGTTCATGCCGATGTTCTGGAAGGCCTGGAACCCGAACCAGCACACGACGCCCGCGGCGATCATGCGGCCGGTGCGGTCGGCCCGTAGCGCGATGCGCACCCCGCGCCAGCACAGCACGCCGAACAGCACGACGATCAACAGCGACCCGGCGTACCCGAGCTCCTCGCCCGCGACGCTGAACACGAAGTCGGTCTGCTGTTCCGGGACGAAGCCGTTCGAGGTCTGCGGGCCGTGGAACAGGCCGGTGCCGAACAGTCCCCCGTTGGCGATCGCGATACGGGCCTGGGTGATGTTGTAGGCGACGCCGCGGGGATCGGCGCTGGGATCGGTGAACGCCTCGAAGCGCGCGAGTTGGTAGTCGGCCAGCACGCCGGACTTCACCGCGAGCCACACGAGCAGGACACCCGCGAGCAGCAGCCCGATCGTCCACCGCGCCCGCACGCCGGCGACGACCAGCACGCCGAACGCCGCGGCGGCGACGACCATGGCCGAGCCCAGGTCCGGCTGCAGCCCGATGAGCCCGAGCGGCAGCGCGATCATGGCCAGCGCGATGAGCACGTCCGACGACGACGGCGGGGCGTCGTCGCGGCGTCCGACGGCCCGGGCGCTGAACATGACGGCGAGCGACACGACCAGGCCGAGCTTGGTGAACTCGGCCGGTTGCACCTCGAAGCCGGGCAGCCGGATCCAGGCGTGGGCGCCGTTGATCGTGGAGCCGACCACGAACACCAGCAGCAGGCCGAAGATCGACGCGGCGTAGATGACCGGTCCGAACAGCCGCAGCTGCCGCGGGTCCAGGCGCATGACGACGGCCAGGAAGACCGCGGCGATCCCGGCGTTCACCAGGTGTCGGATCAGGAACGACTGCGGGTTGCCCCCGTTGACGTCGGGCTGGTCCTTCGTCGCCGCCCACACCAGCAGCGCGCCGATCATGGCCAGCGCGAACGCCGCGCCCAGCAGCACCCAGTCGGGTCGGCGTCGGTCGGTCGACGGCAGGAAGACGCTCACCGGCCGGACCCGGCGGGCTTGGTGACGGGGGCGCGGGGCGGGAGGACGTCGGAGGTGCCGGGGTCGGCGGGGTTCGGGACGAGCGGCGTACCGGACCCCGCGGGCCGCAGACCACCGGTGGCACCGGCCGCCGGCACGCTGACGGGCTTGGTGGTCGGGGTGCCGTTCGGCAGGGCCGCGGGCTGACCGTTGCCGAGCAGGCCGTCGTACACCTCACGCAGCATCGGGGCCGACGCGCTGGCGCCGGTGCCGGTCTCGGCCATCATGCCGACGACGACGAAGCGCGCGTGCGGGTGACCGTCCTGCTGCGTCACCGGCCCCCACGAGGCGAGCCACGAGGTGTCGTTCTTGCCCTCGACCTCCGCCGTGCCGGTCTTGCCACCGAGCGTGTAGGGCGCGGTGATGAACGCGCCCGCACCGGACACCGAGTACGACTTCTGGAACTGCAGCGCGTTCGCGATGTAGTCGAGCACGCCGCGGTCGACCGGCACGGTGGCCTTCTTGGTCGGGGAGATCGTCCGGACGACCTTGCCGGAGGAGTCGACGACCTGCCAGCCCAACGTGGGCTTCCACAGCGTGCCGCCGTTGACCATCGCCGAGTACGCCAACGCCAGCTGCAGCGGCGACATCGTGGTCTCGCCCTGTCCGATCGCCATGTCGGCGTTGTCGCCCGCGCGGTAGCGCCAACCGTCGGTGCAGTTCTCGCTGGCCAGCTGGGTGAGGTACTGCCGCTGCGCCGGGTCCGGCTCGTCGGGGTAGCCCGTCTTCGCGTCCGCGCAGTACTGGGCCTTGTTGGCGTCCCACCGCTGCTGGCGGGTCTCGCGGTCGGCGTAGGAGCCGCTCGCCTGCTCGTCCGCCGGGAGGTCCAGGCCCGGGTCGGACCCGACCCCGTACGCCGCGGCCATCCGCTGCATCGACTCCGACGCCTTGCCGCCGCCGTCGACCTTCGCCTGGTCCGCGTAGTACTCGTCGGCGGCGAACCGGTAGAACCAGGTGTCGCACGAGTACTGCAGCGCCTTGGCCAGGTCGATGGGCCCCGGCAGCGACTCGGAGTCGAAGTTGGTCTTGGTGCGGCCGTCGATCTGCAGTGACGGCGGGCAGGTGTAGGTGTCGCCGAGTTTGTACTGCCCGGACATGACGTCGTCGGACGAGCTGATGAGCTTGAAGGTCGAACCCGGTGCGTACTGACCCGAGATCGCGCGCCCGACCAACGGGTCGTTCGCGGCCGGGTCGGTGAGCTTGGCGTAGTCGGCCACCGAGATGCCACCGACGAACACCGTGGGGTCGTAGCTGGGGTACGACGCCGCCGCGATGACCCGTCCGGTGTTGGGGTCCATGACCACCACGGCCGCCGAGGTCGCGGGCCGGCCCTTCTGGCGTTGCGCCGCGACCTGGTCGGCGATGGCCTTCTCGGCCAGCGCCTGCACGTCGAGGTCGAGGCTGGTGACGAGCGTGTCACCGGGCTTCGCCGGGGTCTCCGCGGCGTCGGAGATGACGTTGCCCGCGGGGTCCAGGACGACGTTGGTGGCGCCGTCGACCCCACGCAGCACGCTGTCGTAGCTGGCCTCGAGCCCGGCCCGGCCGATGGTGTCGGAGTCGACCAGCGCACTGTCGGCCTTCTTGTCGTCACCGTCGACCGCGCCGGTGTAGCCGAGCAGGTGCGCGGCGAGTGCGCCGTGCGGGTAGGTGCGGACGGTCTGGGTCGACACCGCGACGCCCGGGTAGAGCTCGCGGTGCTCGGCGACGGTGAGGACGGCGGCGTCGGGTGCACCGGTGCTGACCGGCACCGGCTGGTACGGCTCCCCGATCCAGCACGGCGACGGAACCGTCGGGCTGCACGGGGTGATCTGCTGCGCGAGGTTACGCGGATCCATCCCCAGCAGGTCGCCGAGGCGCTGCAGGACGGCCTTCCCGCGGTCGGGCTGCGCCAGCACCTGCTGCCGGTCGACGGTGATGACGTGCGTGGCCTGGTTGCCCACCAGCGTGCGGCCACGGGCGTCGACGACCAACCCACGGGGCGCCGGGACGACGATGGCCGCGGTGCGGTCGAGCGCGTTCTGCTGCGGCTTGTTCGGGTCCAGCAGCTGCACCCAGGTCAACCGCCCGATGAGCGTGAGGACCAGGCAGACGATGACCCCGCCGATGACGGCCACCCGGCGGTGGCTGACGCCGCTCATCCGCGGTGCACGAGCGCGACGTCGTCGCTGGCGGTGCCGGTGCCCGCGGCGAGCCGACGGGCGAGGGCGGCCGACGCGGTGGGCGCCACGCGGCGCGGGCGCAGGGCGCGGGCGTGGAGGAAGGCGGTGACGACCGGCGAGAGCAGTCCGGCGAGGACCAGCTGCACCAGCAGGGTGACCGGCGCCCACTGCACGGCGAGCGTGGCGGCGCCCGGTTCGCCGAACACCGTCAGCAGCACACCGGCGGCCACGCTCGCCAGCGTGGCGAGGACCGCGGCCACGACGCTGGTCCGGCGCCAGGCGTCGGTGCTGCCGCGACGCACCAGACCGGCGGCGACACCCAGCAGGGTCCACACCAGCGCGAGTACGCCCGCCGGGTGGTCGGAGGCGAGGTCGGCCACGAAGCCCGTGACGAACCCAAAGGTCATGCCGGTGGACGGACCGCTGCGCAGTGCAACGATCGTCACCAGCAGCGCCGGCAGCGACACGGCGGCGGGCATGGTCAGCGGCCCGACGACCGTTGCCTGCAGCAACAGTGCTGTCAGGACGGCGGCGATGGCCGCTGCGACGCGGGTGCCGGTCACCGGGCCGCCGCCTGCGCCGAGACCGGCGTGGTCATGACGATGCCGACGACGTCGAGCGAGGTGGGCGACACCGCCGGGCTGACCGTGGCCGTGGTGCTGCCGTCGGCCTTGTGGGCCACCGCCGTCACCGTGCCGACCTCCAGCCCGGCCACGAACGTGGTCGCGCCGGCAGGTCCGGTGGTCAGGACGTCGCCCTTCCGCACGTCGGCACCGGGGTCGAGCGGGGTGAGCGTCAGCCCGGCCGCGCCGCGACCGGTGACCACGCCCAGCTGGTTGCTGCGCGTCAGCCGTACCCCGACCCCGCCACCCGGGTCGGCCACGAGCAGCACGACGCTGGTGGTGCGGTCGACGTGCAGCACGCGACCGACGAGCGCGTCGCCCGCCGCCACGGTCTGGTCGACCCGGACGCCGTCGTCGGAGCCGGCCGAGACCGTCACCGTCCACTCGAATCCCTGCCCCGCGGCGAGCGCGACGACCCGGGCGGGGTGGATCTCGACGCCGAGCGTCGTGCCGAGCGCGTCGAGACCCTTCACCGCGGCGGCGTCGGCGACCTGCTGCCGCAGCGCGGCGTTCTGACGGCGCAGGTCGTCGTTCTGGGCCTGCAGGTCGGCGTCGGTGTCACCGCCGGTGGCCGCACGACGCACGGGTCCGAGCACGGTGTCGGTGCCGCGGTAGAGCGAGCCCATCAGGCCGCGGACTCCGCCGTGGGCGTCGGCGAGCGGGGCGCCGGCGAGGTCGAGGACGCAGAAGGCGAGCGCGGCGACCACCAGCGCCGCCGCAGCGATGCGCTGCCGGGTGGAGAGCCGGGACACTGGATCCCCCGGGTCAGCGGCGCGGGCCGTCGACGACGACGCGGTGGAGCTGCTCGAAGTTCTCGACGACGGTCGCGGTGCCGAGCACGACGGAGTCGATCGGACGTTCCGCGACGGTGACCGGCACGCCGATCTCGTGCTGCAGCTTGGCGTCGAGCCCGCGCAGCAGCGCCCCGCCGCCGGTGAGCACGATGCCGCGACTGACGAGGTCGCCGACCAGTTCGGGCGGGCAACGGTCGAGGGTGCCGCGGACGGCCGCGACGATGCGGCCGATCGGCACGTCCATCGCCTTGCGCAGTTCCTCGGCGGTGATGGTGACGTTGCGGGGCAGGCCGGACGCGACCTCCCGACCGCGGATCTCGGCGCGCGTGACCCCGGCGGCCGGGAAGGCCGACCCGAGCGAGATCTTCAGTTCCTCGGCGGTGCGCTCGCCGATGAGCAGCGAGAACTCCGACCGGACGTGTTCGACGATCGCTTCGTCGAGCGCCTGCCCCGCGACCCGCAGGCTGGTGCTCGCGACGATGCCGCCGAGCGCGATGACCGCGACCTCGGTGGTGCCGCCGCCGACGTCGACGATCATCGAGCCCGACGGCTGGTTGACCGGGAGCCCCGCCCCGATGGCCGCGGCCATCGGCTCGCTGATGATGTGCACCCGGCGCGCACCGGCGGCGTACGCCGACTCGCTGACCGCGCGCTGCTCGACGCTGGTGATGCCCGACGGCACGCAGATGACGACCCGCGGGCCGTTGAACATCCGTCGCTTGAGCACCTTGCGGACGAAGTACCGGAGCATCTCCGCCGTGCTGTCGTAGTCGGCGATGACGCCGTGCTGCAGCGGGCGGACGGCCTTGATGTGACCGGGGGTGCGCCCGACCATCCGCTTGGCCTCCATGCCGACAGCCACGACGGACTGGGTGCTGGTGTCGAGCGCGACGACGCTGGGTTCGTTGAGCAGGATGCCGCGACCGCGTTGGTAGACCAGCGTGTTCGCGGTGCCGAGGTCGATGGCGAGGTCACCACCCAACAGGTCCGACGGGCGTCCGGACAGCAGGCCACCGAGCGGTGAGCTCAGGGTCAGCGCCATCAGGGCCTCCGGTCGGGTGCGCGAGATCGCTGCAGACAGCAGCGATCGGCGAGTTGCGCCCGATCGTAAAAGCGTTGTGGGCTCGAACCGGGGACGACGCGCGGTGCGGCGCGCCCTCTCCGCCTGTGACTGTTGTGACGGATGTGGTCTGCGGCCGGAAGCGTCAGACGACGAGCGGTGAGGTCTCCACAGCCGGGAACCACAGGGCGATCTCGCGCCCGGCCGACTCCGGGCTGTCCGAGCCGTGCACGAGGTTCTGCTGCACCGCGAGGCCCCAGTCGCGACCGAGGTCGCCACGGATCGAGCCGGGCGCGGCCTTGGTGGGGTCGGTGGCGCCGGCGATGGACCGGAACCCGGCGATGACCTGGTGGCCCTCGGCGACGACCGCGACCACCGGCCCCGACGACATGAACGCCAGCAGCGGCTCGAAGAAGGGCTTGCCGGCGTGCTCGGCGTAGTGCTGCTCGAGCAGCGCGCGGTCCGGCACACGGACGTCGAGCGCGACCAGCCGGTACCCCTTGGCCTCGATCCGGGCGAGGATCGTGCCGGTGAGCCCGCGGGCCACACCGTCGGGCTTGACGAGGACGAGGGTGCGTTCGCCGATCGGCGCGTCGCTGGCGGTCACGGGTCACGACCCTACCGAGGGCGCGCGGCCCGGCCCCTGCAAGGCTGCGGGGGTGACGAAGCTCCCGGTGCAGGACGCGCCGCGGGCCCGCCACATCGGGGTCGGGGTGCTGGTCGGCACCGCCGTCGTCGTCACCGCGCTGAACCTGCGTCCGGCGGTCGTCGGGGTCTCCCCTCTGCTCCCCCGCATCCGCGCCGACCTCACGATGAGCGCGCCGGTCGCGGGGCTGATCAGCACGGCGTCCATCGTGTTCTTCGGCCTCATGGCCCCGGTCGCGCCGCGACTCGCGCGGCGGTTCGGCCTCGAGGCGTCGGTGGTCGGAGGGCTCGCCCTGCTGGCCGTCGGCATCGGGGTGCGGCTGCTGCCCCAGGCCGGGTGGCTGTTCGTCGGCGCGGTGCTGGCCGGCACCGGGATCGCGGTCTGCAACACGCTCATCCCGGCGATCGTCAAACGCGACTTCCCGCACCGGCTGGGGTCGATGACCGGCCTCTACAGCGGCACCCTCAGCCTCGGCGCGGGGCTCGCGGCCGCGCTCGCCGTACCGGTCGCCGACGCCGTCGGCAGCTGGCGGTCCTCGCTCGCGATCTGGCTGGTGCCCGCCGTGGTCGCCCTGGCCGGCTGGCTGGGTCTGCGGCGGCACTGGACCGCGCCGGTCGTCCCCGAACCGGACGCCCCGCCGACGGTGTCGTTGCTGCGACAGCCCCTCGCGTGGTGGGTGACGATCTACCTCGCGGCGCAGTCGTTCGAGTTCTACGCCGCCGCCGCGTGGATCCCGACGCTGTTCGGCGACGCCGGGGTGTCGAAGACCGAGGCCGGGTTGCTGCTCGGGTACGCGAACGTCATCGGCGTGGTCGCGGCCGTCGTCGGCCCGACGTTCGCCGGCCGGCGCCGCTCGCAGGCGGGCTCGATCGTGGTCGTGGTCGCGATCTACCTCGTCGGCCTCGCCGGTCTGGCGTTCGCGCCGGCCGCTGCGCCGTGGCTGTGGATGTCGCTGTTCGGCATCGCGCAGGGCGCGGGGTTCGCGCTCGGCCTGCTGCTGGTGGCGGTCCGCGCACCGGACGTCGCGATCGCGACGCGCCTCTCGGGCATGTCGCAGTTCGTGGCCTACGCCGTCGCCGCCACCGGCCCGTTCCTCTACGGGCTGGTGCACGACGCGACCGGCGGCTGGGCCTGGCCGATCGGCGTCGGGATGGCGATGCTGGTGGTCATGCTGGTCACCGGCGTGCTCGCGGGCCGCGACCGGGTCGTGGCCGGTGGCTGACGACCCAACCGCGGGCGTCGACCCCACCGACGTCACGGCCGTCGCCGACGTCCTCTACCGGCTCGCACCCGAGGTGTTCACCGCCACCCGCACCGCGTTCGTCAAGGCGGCCCGGGCCGCCGGCCGCAGGGAGGTCGCGGCGCAGATCCAGGGCTTCGGGCGTCCGACCCGCGCCGCGTGGGTGCTGAACGGACTCGCCCGCGGAGCCCCGGACGTCGTGGCGGAACTGGTGGAACTCGGGCGCGCGCTCACCGAGGCCCAGGCCGACCTCGACGCGACGTCACTGCGGGAGCTGTCCGACCAGCGCCGCGCCCTCGTGCGCGACGTCTCCCGGCAGGCGTTCGAGCTCGCCGGGGAGACCTCGCCGTCGTCGGCGCTCGCGGTCGAGGTGCAGGACACGCTCACCGCGGCCGTGGTCGACCCGGCCGTCGGCGAGGCGTTGCAGGCGGGAGGGCTGCTCAAGGCGGCCCAGGCGAGTGGCTTCGGGCCGGCCGGCCCGGAGATCGCGAGCGTGCCGCCGTTGCGGGCGGTGCCGACGCCGTCGCGCGCCGCCGCCGGTACGAAGGCGACGGCCGGCAAGCCCACGAAGACGGCCGCGGCGAAAGCCTCGAAGACCGCGCCGGCGAAGGAGTCGGCGGCGCAACGGCGGGCGCAGGAGCAGGCCCGGAAGGCGGCCGAGGCGGCCGAGGCCCAGCGGCGGGCGCGGGTCGCCGCGGCCGACCAGGCACTCAAGACGGCCCAGGCCGACCTCGAGGCCGCACGGGACGCCGAGAAGGCGGCCGAGGAGCAGGTGCGGATCCTGCGCGAGCAGGTCCGCGACGCCGACCGCGCGCTCGGCGACGCCGGGCTCGCCGTCCGGGAGGCCCGGGCCGCCGTCCGCGCCGCCGAGCGGGCCCGCCGCGAGACCCGGTGAGGCAAATTCTGTGTAGTTCTGCAGCCTGGGGCCGCAGAGGTACACAGAATTCGGGTGTCAGGAGACCAGCAGCCGCCAGCCACCCGGTGTGCCGACGAGGTCGTGGCGCAGCCACAGCACGTAGAGCCAGATCCCGATGAAGATGCCGCCGAGCACGAACATGGCCGACGTCCAGATCCCGGTGGCCAGCACGAGGACCTGCAGCACCGAGCCCAACCCGATCCCCCACGCGTGCCGCAGCATGGCGCCGGCGACGACCAGGACGACCGAGAGTGCGATCAGGGCGACGGTGCGCCCGGTGCCTAGGCCGGTGTCGGTGCGGGCGATCGCGCGGGGCACGAGCAGCAACAGCAGCGCCTCGAGGATCAGCAGCGCGGCCAGGGCGCGCTTGGTGGCCTTGTTCGTGCGCTGCCGCCGTTCCTCGAGCACCTGCGCGGTCGGCGGCTCCGGGGTCACCGGAGCCTCGGGCGAGTCGGGCCCGGTCACGTCCGCGACCCGCCGAGCAGGGTGCGCGCCTCGCCGACCGTGACGACCGAGCCGGTGACGAGCACGCCGCTGCCGGCGATGGTGTCGACGTCGCCGATGTCCTCGGCGAGGCGGATGGCCGTCTCCAGGGCGTCGTCGAGCCGGGGTTCGACCGTCACCTGGTCGGTGTCGAACACCTCCACGGCGACGGCTGCGAGGTCGTCGGCGGCCATGGCGCGGGCCGACGAGTTCTGGGTGACGACCAGTTCGTCGACGACCGGTTGCAGCGCGGCGAGGATGCCGAGGGCGTCCTTGCCCTCGAGGATGCCGACCACCGCGACCAGGCGGCGGAAGCTGAAGGACTCACCGAGCGCCGCGACCGTGGCCGCCATCCCGTGCGGGTTGTGGGCGGCGTCGAGCAGGACGGTGGGCGAGGACCGGACCGGTTCCAGACGTCCGGGCGAGGTGACGTTCGCGAACGCCGCCTTGACCAGGTCGACGTCGAGCGGGCCGGTGGCGGCGCCCGCCCCGAAGAACGCCTCGACGGCGGCCAGCGCCACGGCGGCGTTCTGGGCCTGGTGCGCGCCGAACAGCGGCAGGAAGACGTCCTCGTACCGGCCGCCGAGGCCCTGCAACGTGAGCACCTGACCGCCGACCGCGATCGCGCGCTCGCGGACCCCGAACTCCATGCCCTCCCGGGCGACCGTGGCCTCGACCTCGACCGCCCGGCGGATGAGCACCTCGGCGGCGGCGTTGTCCTGGATCGCGAGGATCGCCGTCGCCCCGGGCTTGATGATCCCGGCCTTCTCGGCGGCGATCGTGGCGACGTCCGGGCCGAGGTACTCGGTGTGGTCCAGGCCGATCGGCGTGACGACGGCGACGTCGCCGTCGATGACGTTGGTGGCGTCCCACGACCCGCCGAGGCCGACCTCGACGACCGCGGCCTCGACCGGGGTGTCGGCGAAGATCGCGTAGGCCATCGCGGTGAGGACCTCGAAGAAGGTCATGCGGACCTCGGACTGCGCGTCGACGATCTCGATGAGCGGCGCCAGTTCGTCGTAGGTCTCGCCGAGGCGGACACCGTCGACCGGTTCGCCGTCGATGACGATGCGCTCGGTCGTCGACTCCAGGTGCGGGCTGGTGTAGCGCCCCGTGCGCAGGGACGCCGCGCGCAGCAGCTCGTCGATCATCCGGGCGGTCGAGGTCTTGCCGTTGGTGCCGGTCACGTGGATCGAGCGGTAGGCGGTCTGGGGATCGCCGAGCAGGTCGAGCAGGGCGCGGATGCGGTCCAGGCTCGGCGCGATCCGGCCCTCGCCCCAGCGGTGCGAGAGGGCCTCGTCGACCCGCGCGACCGCAGCGCGAGCCTGGTCGGCGCGGCTCGCGCCACCCGGTGCGGTGGCCATCAGCGGGTACCTCCCTGCAAGGACACGGCGGTGACGGTGCCGGAGTCGAGCGTGCCCCGGATCGTCACCTTCTGCCCGACCCCGAACTCGGAGAAGGGGCGCTGACGGGGCAGGGTCGTGCTCGGCGTGACGACCACGGCGTAGGTGATCCCGGTGTCGGCGGCGACCGTCAACCGGCTGTCACCGGTGGCCGTGATCGTGCCGCGCACGGTGATCGACCCGGGCGCCGACGACACCGAGGTGGTCGCGCTCGGGGCGGTCGTGGACGGCGGGGTCGAGGTGGAGCCGGCGGCGACGGCGGCGGCGGTCTGCTGCGAGAGCGGGACCCGGCCGCGGTCCCAGGTCGCCACGACGGCGAGCACCCCGGCGACGAGGATCAGCAGGACCGCGCCGATGGTGAGGAGCCCGAGGTGCTTGCGACGCGCCCACGAGCGGCGTTTGCGGCGCCGCGTGCCGCTCGAGCGGCGGTCGCTGACGGCGGGGTCGTCGTCGTCGACGTCGGGGCGGGGTGGGGCGGACACCTGGCGATTCTGCCCCATCGCCGTGGGCAGACCTCCCGGGTGCCCGTCGTCGAAGCCCGCGCCGTCGTCCCCGTGCCCCCCGATCTGGCGTTCGCGGTCTCGCAGACCCAGGCGCCGGTGCGGTACCGGTGGGACCCGTTCGTGCGCTCCCAGCGCCTCGTCGACGCCGACCGGCCGGGCACGGGCGTGCGGACCCTGACCCGACACCGGCTGGGGTTCTCGATGGTGAGCGAGTACGTCTCGTACGCGCCGCCGCGCAACGTCGGCATGAAGATGGTCCGCGGCCCGTGGTTCTTCGCGCGGTTCGGGGGCGGGTGGCGGTTCCTGCCGGGTCCGTCCGAGGGGACGACCGAGGCCGTGTGGCGCTACAACTTCGCGATCCGCCCGGCGTGGCTCGCGCCGGTGGCCGACCGGATCGGGGTCGTGGTGCTCGGCCGCGACATCCGCCGGCGCATCGCGGGGTACGCCCGGGGGTGCGAGGACGAGGTGGTGCTGGCGGCGGCCCGCGCCTCATTGTGACGTTTTGACCTGACTGTCACGGTTCGCACAGGCCGTACCCACCCGTCGTGGAGATGGTTGAACGCATGACCACCTCGACGACCTCGCCCGCCGCCGACCGTTCCGCTCCCACCGCCCGTCTCGCCGCCTACGGCGTGACCGTCTTCCGCGTCGTCATCGGCGGCATGTTCCTCACCCACGGCACGGCCAACCTCTTCGGCTGGCCCGCCGGCGGCACCGCCCCGGACGTGTTCGCCTGGCCCGGCTGGTACGCCTCGGTGATCGAACTGGTCGTCGGCGCCCTGGTCGTCCTCGGCCTGTTCACCCGCCCGGCCGCCCTGCTCGGCTCCGGCGCGATGGCCTACGCCTACTTCTCGGTCCACCTCGCCGACGGCTTCTGGCCGGTCACCAACGGCGCCCAGGACGCCGCGCTCTACGCCTGGGGCTTCCTGCTGCTCGCCTGCACCGGCCCCGGCGCCCTGTCCCTGGGCCGCGCGCTGGCGGCCGGGCGCCGCGACGCGGCTCCGGCCGGCCCCCCGATCGACGTCCGGGAGCGGGAGACCGCCCGCGTCTGACGCCCCGGCCCCACTCCCCACCCCACCGACCCGCGTTGTGCCCGCTACCGGGCACATCGCGGGCTCGTGTGCCCGCTACCGGGCACATCGCGGGCTCGTGTACCCGCTACCGGGCACATCGCCGCGGCTCAGCGACCAGGACGACGAAGGCCCCGCCCACCGGATCCGGTGGGCGGGGCCTTCGTCGTGACGGCCGGGTGGGTGTCGGTCAGGCGGACTTCTCGCGGCGCTCGCGCTTGTCCAGGGTGACCTCGCGCGGGACGAGGGTCGGGTAGACGTGGTCGAGGACCGTCTCGCGGGTGATGACGACCCGGGCGACGTCGTCCCGCGAGGGCACCTCGTACATCACCGACTGGAGGACCTCCTCCATGATCGCCCGCAGACCACGCGCGCCGGTGCCGCGCATCGCGGCCTGGTCGGCGATGGCCTCGAGGGCGTCGCGGGAGAACTCCAGCTCGACGTTGTCGAGCTCGAACAGCTTCTGGTACTGCTTCACCAGCGCGTTCTTGGGCTCGGTGAGGATCTGCACCAGCGTGTCGCGGTCGAGGTACTTCACCGAGGTGAGCACCGGGAGCCGACCGATGAACTCCGGGATCAGACCGAACTTCTGCAGGTCCTCGGGCAGGACCTCGGCGAAGACGTCGCGCTCCTGGCGGTCGAACTTGGAGTGCAGTTCGGCGCCGAAACCCACGCCCTTCTTGCCGATCCGGCCCTCGATGATCTGCTCGAGCCCGGAGAACGCGCCGCCGACGATGAACAGCACGTTGGTGGTGTCGATCTGGATGAACTCCTGGTGCGGGTGCTTGCGCCCGCCCTGCGGCGGCACCGACGCGGTGGTGCCCTCGAGGATCTTCAGCAGCGCCTGCTGCACGCCCTCACCGGAGACGTCGCGGGTGATCGACGGGTTCTCCGACTTGCGGGCGATCTTGTCGACCTCGTCGATGTAGATGATGCCGGTCTCGGCGCGCTTGACGTCGTAGTCGGCGGCCTGGATGAGCTTGAGCAGGATGTTCTCGACGTCCTCGCCGACGTAGCCCGCCTCGGTGAGCGCGGTGGCGTCGGCGATGGCGAACGGGACGTTGAGCATCCGGGCGAGGGTCTGGGCGAGGAACGTCTTGCCGGACCCGGTCGGGCCGAGCAGCAGGATGTTGGACTTCGCCAGTTCGACCTGGCCCTCGGTGCTGCGCCGCGACGAACCCTCACCGGCGGCGTTCACGCCGGCGTTGACCCGCTTGTAGTGGTTGTAGACCGCGACGGCGAGCGAACGCTTGGCGTGGTCCTGACCGACGACGTACGTGTTGAGGAACTCGCTGATCTCACTCGGCTTGGGCAGCTCGTCGAAGGTGAACTCGCTGGTCTCGGCGAGCTCCTCCTCGATGATCTCGTTGCAGAGGTCGATGCACTCGTCGCAGATGTAGACGCCCGGCCCCGCGATCAGCTTCTTGACCTGCTTCTGGCTCTTCCCGCAGAAGGAGCACTTGAGCAGATCACCGCTCTCGCCCACTCGTGGCACCGCGTTCGCTCCTCTGCGTCAGCCCGTCACCAGGTACCTGGTATCCGGCGTGTTGTCGTGACCGTACCTGTTCCGGGCGCGGTCGTCGCCGTGGAAAGCCCGGACCGGCGTGGCGTTGCAACCGTTCGCAACGCCCGCCGGACCGGCTGGAGGTCTCAGATGCCGATCTTCCGAGTGGTGATGACCTCGTCGACCATGCCGTACTCCTTCGCCGCCTCGGCGGTGAGGATCTTGTCGCGCTCGACGTCGTTGTGGATCGTCTCGAGGGTCTGACCGGTGTGGTCGGACAGGATCTTCTCCATGAGGTCGCGCATCCGGAGGATCTCGTTGGCCTGGATGTCGAGGTCGGAGACCTGCATGGCCTGCTCCACGCCGCCCGAGGGCTGGTGGATGAGGATCCGGCTGTTGTTGAGCGCGAACCGCTTGCCCTTGGTGCCCGCCGCGAGGATCACCGCCGCGGCCGAGGCCGCCTGCCCCATGCAGTAGGTCTGGATCTCGGGCCGGACGTACTGCATCGTGTCGTAGATCGCGGTGAGCGCCGTGAAGCTCCCACCGGGCGAGTTGATGTAGATGAGGATGTCGCGGTCGGGGTCGGTCGACTCCAGCACCAACAGCTGCGCGATGACGTCGTTGGCCACGACGTCGTCGATCGGGGCGGCCAGGAAGATGACCCGCTCCTCGAACAGCTTGTTGTAGGGGTTCGACTCCTTCATCCCGTAGTTCGTGCGCTCCACGAACGAGGGGAGGACGTACCGCGCCTGCGGGGCGAGGTCGTGGCGGTAGTCAGTCATGGACGTACCTCTCATTCCGCCGCCGGCGCGACCGCGCCGCCGGGAAGCTCGCTCGCGCGGGCGACGATGTGGTCGACGAAGCCGTACTCCAGCGCCTCGCGGGCGGTGAACCAGCGGTCGCGGTCGCTGTCGGCCGTGATCTGCTCGGGGGTCTTGCCGGTGTGGCCGGCGATGATCTCGGCCATCTCCTTCTTGGTCAGGTTGTACTGCTCGGCCTGGATCTTGATGTCACTGGCCGTGCCGTAGATGCCGGCCGAGGGCTGGTGCATGAGGATCCGGGCGTGCGGCAGGGCGAAACGCTTGCCCGGAGTGCCGCCCGAGAGCAGGAACTGCCCCATCGAGGCCGCGAGCCCCATCGCCGTCGTGGCGACGTCGCACTCGATGAACTCCATCGTGTCGTAGATGGCCATGCCGGCGGTGATGGAGCCGCCGGGGCTGTTGATGTAGAGGTTGATGTCGCGGGTCGGGTCCTCCGCCGAGAGCAGCAGCAGCTGGGCGCAGATCTGGTTCGCGATCTGGTCGTCGACCTGCTGGCCGAGGAAGACGATCCGCTCACGCAGCAGGCGGTCGTAGACCGAGTCGCCGAGGCTCATCGCGGAGTTCGTGCGCATCTGCGCGTCGAGTGCAGTCACGTCTCCGACCCTAGCGGCGGGTACGACGCTTCCGCCGGGCACGGCGCCCCGGTTCGCTCACGGCGTGACCACCACGCCGTGAGCGGAACCCGGGATCAGTCCTCGTCGGTGTCGTCGTCCGCCGCGCTGAACGTGACCGTCTGCGTCGTGGGGGCGTCGTCCTCGACCTCACCGAGCTCGGCGAGGTCCGCCCGCGGCGCGAGCGCCGAGAGGTCGACGGTGTTGCCCGACGCGTCGGTGACGGTCGCGGCGTCCAGTGCCGCCGCGAGGGCCTTGTTGCGACGGACGTCGGCCATGACGGCCGGCAGGTTGCCGTTCTGCATGAGGGTCTGGGCGAACTGCTGCGGGCTCATGTCGTACTGCCGGGCCTGCCGGATGAGGTACTTGGAGAGCTCGGCGTCCTCGACGGTCAGCGAGTTCTGGTCGGCGATGGCGTCGAGGATGAACTGCGCCTTGACCGACTTCTCCGAGGCCTCGCGCAGGTCGGCGTCCCACTGCTCACGGGTCTGACCCTCGGCCTCGACCAGCTGGGTGAGGCGGTCCTCGTCGTGGTCGAGCTCGTGGATGACCTCGTGCTTGCGGAACTCGACGTCGCGCTCGACCGCGGACTCCGGCAGCGGGACCTCGGTGGTCTCGATGAGCTGCTCGAGCACCTTGTCGCGCGCCTCGGCGCCCTGCTCCAGCAGCCGGACCCGGCCGAGCCGCTCGCGGATGTCGGCCTTGAGCTCGTCGACGGTGTCGAACTCGCTCGCCATGCCGGCGAACTCGTCGTCGAGCTCGGGGAGCTCGCGCAGCTTCACCGAGTTGACCGTGACGGTGATCTCGGCCTGCTCACCGGCGTGCTCACCGTTGCGCAGCGTGCTCTCGAACACCGCGTCGTCGCCCGCGGACTTGCCGGTGATCGCGTCGTCGATGCCCTCGACGAGGTCACCGGAGCCCACCTCGTAGGACAGGTTGTCGGCCGAGCCGCCCTCGACCTCCTCGCCGCCCACGCGGGCGACCAGGTCGAGGGAGACGAAGTCGCCGTTCTCGACCGGGCGGTCGACGCCGACGAGCGTGCCGAACCGCGCGCGCAGCTCGTCGAGCTGGGTGTCGACGTCGGCGTCGGTGACCTCGACGTCGTCGACGGTCACGCTGATCGCCGACAGGTCCGGGACCTCGATCTCGGGCCGGACGTCGACCTCGGCGGTGAAGCTCAGCACCTTGCCGTCGTCGAGCTCGGTGACCTCGATCTCGGGCTGGCCGAGCGCCTTGACCTGGTTCTCCTGCAGCGCCTCGTTGTACTTCAGCGGCAGCAGCTCGTTGATCGCCTCGTTGAGCAGGCTCGCGCGGCCCACCCGCTGCTCGATGACCCGCGCCGGGACCTTGCCGGGCCGGAAGCCGGGCACCCGGATCTGCTCGCCGACCTTCTTGGCGGCGGCCGCGATGCTGGGCTCGACCTCGTCGAACGGCAGCTCGACGGCGAGCTTGACCCGGGTCGGGCTGAGGGTCTCGACGGTGCTCTTCACGGCAGGTTCGGGCTCCTTCTCGCCCCGGTCGGTGCCGGGGCGTGCACGGTCGGCGGCCGCGCGTGGCGGGGCCGGACCGGTGGTGGGTGGTCAGCGGTCGATCGGTGGGACTCGCGGAACAGCAGTCGGGGTGGCGGGATTCGAACCCACGGCCCCTCGCTCCCAAAGCGAGTGCGCTACCAAACTGCGCCACACCCCGGGCGCGTGCCGACAGGTGAGTCTAGCCGGGAGCCCACGGCCGTCCTGCCGCGCGCAGGCGGCCGGGTCGTGGTGAGGTGGGCCGCGATGACCCGCCGTCAACGGGTGGCCACCGGCGCGGTGCTCGCGCTGACCCGCCCGATCGAGCTCGCCGACCGCCTCGCGGGCCGGCGCGAGCGCCTGCGGATGCGTCCCGCTCCGACCTACGACGCCGTCGACGCCGAGGCCGTCGCGCTCGCCCACGACCTCGCGGGTGGGCCCGACGACGACGGCTGCCGCCTCGACCTCGACACCGTCCGCGCGAGCACCTTCCGCAGACTCGACGGCTCGCACCACCACGACGGCGGTACCGCCCTCGCCGACCTGCTCTGGGTGCTGGTCCGCCACACCCGCCCGGACGTCGTGGTGGAGACCGGTGTCGCCCGCGGGATCACCTCCGCGTTCGTCCTGGACGCCCTGCACCGCAACGGCCACGGCCGGCTGGTGAGCATCGACCTCCCCCCGATCGACCCGGACTGGCTCGGCCAGACCGGGGCCGCGGTGGACCCGGATCTCGCCGGCCGGTGGACGTACGTCCGCGGCGCCGCCCGCCGCAAGCTCCCCCGCGTGCTCGCCGACGTCGGCCGCGTCGACCTGTTCGTCCACGACGGCCTGCACACCAGCGCCAACACCCGCTTCGAACTGGAGCAGGTCTGGCCACGGCTGCGCCCCGGCGGGTTCCTCGTGGTCGACGACGCCGACGACAACGACGCCGTGCGCCGGTTCGGCGCGACCTCCGGCGTCGAGCCGGTCCTGGTCCGGGAGGTCGGCAAGGACGACGTGCTGGCGGTCTTCCGCCGGCCCTGAGCGGACACCGTGCGCCTCCGATCGCGCCTCCGGGCGCCGGCGTGCGCGGTTCGGTCCGAGTTGCCGAGGCCGGGAGGCCGGGGAAGCATGCCGTCCGTGTCCGGGTCCCTGGACGGCGACCCCACCCCCGGGGCCGCCGAGCGTGACGCATCGCGGGCCGGTCCGCGGCTGCGGGTCGCGGTGGTCAACCACGTCGCGGTGCTCGGCGGCGCGGAACTCGCCCTCGCGACGGTGCTGCCGACGGTCGCGGAGCAGGTCGACCTGCTGGTCGTGCTGGCCGAGGAGGGCCCGCTCGCCGACACCCTGCGCGCGGATGGCGTCGACGTCCGGATCGTGCCGCTCGACCGCCGCGTGACCGGCCTGCGCCGCGACGCCCTCGCCGGCGGCCTGGTCCGGACCGTGCTGAGCCTCGCCCGGTACGTCCTCGTGCTGCGACGCCTGCTGCGCGCCGAACGCGTCGACGTCGTCCACACCAACTCGATGAAGGCCGCGTTCTACGGCGGGGTGGCAGGTCGCGTGGCCCGGGTGCCGGTCGTCATGCACCTGCGCGACCGGCTGGCGCCCGACTACCTGCCCCGCCCGGTGGTCGCCCTCGCCCGGCTGGCCGGCCGGGTGCTGCCGAGGGCGGTGGTCGCGAACTCCGCGACGACCCTCGCCACCCTCCCCGTGTCACCCCGGGTCGGGCGCCACGTGGTGCTCGACGCGGTCCGGCCGTCGGTGCGCGCGGCCGGGCCGGACGACGAGGCGGTGGTCGACGGCCCGCCGGTGGTCGGGCTGGTCGGACGGCTCTCGCCGTGGAAGGGCCAGGACCTGTTCCTGCGCGCCTTCGCCCGGGCGTTCCCCGACGGCGACGTCCGGGCCGCGCTCGTCGGGGCGGCGCTGTTCGGCGAGGACGACCACGAGGCGGACCTGCACCGCCTGGCCGACGAGCTCGGGATCGCGGACCGGGTCGAGTTCCGGGGCTTCCGGTCCGACGTCGGCGCCGAGCTGGCCCGTCTCACCGCGCTCGTGCACTGCTCGGTCGTGCCGGAGCCGTTCGGGCAGGTCGTCATCGAGGGCATGGCTGCGGGTCGCGCCGTCATCGCCGCCGACGAGGGCGGGCCGGCCGAGATCGTCACCGACGGGGTCGACGGCCTGCTGGTCCGGCCCCGTGACCCGGTCGCGCTGGCGACCGCGATGAGCGTGGTGGTGGGCGACCCCGCGCTGCGGGAGCGCCTCGGCCGGGCCGGACGGGCCCGCGCGGCGGCGTTCACGCCGCAAGCCGAGGCCGCGGAGCTGGTCGCGGTCTACCGCGACGCCAGCGCGCCCCGCGCCGCGGGGGTGGGACGGTGACGGCCCTGGTCGAGCGGGACGGCACCGGCTCGGTTCCGGCCGCCGCGGACCCCGTGGTCGTCCTGAGCGCCCCGTGGACGGCCGCCGAGGCCCTGCACCGCGGCGCTGCGGCACTGCGTCGCGGCTGGCCGCTGCTCGCCCTCACCGTGGTGGCCGGGTTGATCGGGGCGGTGGTGGCGCTGAACGCCGTCACCCCCGTCTACCGCTCCACGACCGTGCTGCTGGTGAAGCCACAGCCCGCGGCCACGGTCTCCGACCGGCTCGGCGAGCAGGCCGCCGCCACGGTCCGCGCCATCGGGCTCGCCCAGATCGCGGCCACCCTGCCCTCGCTGTCCGAGGCGGCCGACGTCGCCGGCCTGCCGGGGTCGCCGCCCGAGCTCGGCATGCGGGTCTACGCCTCGGCGACGGGCTCGGACCCGTTCGTCACCATCACGGTGTCGGGGCCCGATCCCGGCCGGGTCACAGCCCTGGCCGAGGCCTTCACCACGAGCCTGCCCGAGTCCGCGGCCGCGCTCCAGATCTTCCCGGGCACGAGCGTCGACCTGCTCGTGCTGCGCGCGCCGCCCCCGCCCCGGAACGTCTACCCCCCGACGGTCCGGATGCTGCTCGCGGGCGTGGGGGCGGGTCTGGTCCTGGGGGTCGGCCTGCTGGTGACCCCCGCGCTGCTCTCGGGCCGGCTGCGCTCGTGGGACGAGGTCGAGGCCGCGACCGGGTGGCCGCTGCTCGCCCCGGTCCCCCGCTCCCGGACCGACGCGCCGCCCCACGACGTGTCCGAGGCGCACAGGAAACTCGCGGTCGAGCTCACCGCCGTCGACCCGCCGCTCACCCGGGTCGACGTCGTCGACGTCGACCGCCGTGGCCGCGACGACGTGGTGGGGCTGGCGGCCCGGCTGCGGACGGCCCTGGTCGCGCGGGACTCCTCGCTCGAGGTACGCGTGGTGGACCCGCACGACCCGCCGTCCGCCCTCGCGGTGGCGGTCGAGTCCGCCGAGAGCACCGGTGGCCGCGTGCTGGTGCTCGCCGTGGTGTCGGCACGGCGGCTACCCGCCGCGCGCGAGCTCCGCCGCCTGCGCCACGCCCTCGCGGGACACCCGCGCGTCGGCGCCGTCGTGCTCGACGCCCAGGGCTCCTGAACAGGGTCGCCGGGAACCGGGGTCCTGAGGAAAGGGGTCGACGTCGCGAACCGGACGAGCCTGCGCGGCGCTCGAGCGTGAGATAAAGTCCACGTGAAGTCATGCGGTGCCGATCGGGTGTCGCCCCGACGCCATCCCCCCGGAGGTCTGCGGTGTCCACCAACCCCGGTCGTGTCCCGGCCGTCCGGCCCGGCCTGGTGTCGCGCCGGGTCGGCGACGAGTTCGTCGTGCTCGACACCGCCACGGACCAGGCCCACAGCCTCACCGGCCCGGCCGCCGTCGTGTGGGCGGCCGCACTCGACGCCACGGGAATCGACCTCACCGACCCCGACCGGGCAGCGGCGCTGGAGACCCTCGTCGCCGCGGGCCTGCTCGGCGCCGCGCCGGCCGGTCCGAGCCGCCGCGCACTGCTGCAGCGGGCGGGCGTGGTCGCGGTGGGTGTCGGCATCGCCTCGGTCGCGTTGCCCGAGGCCGAGGCCGCGGCCAGCACGGTCTTCGACGTGACGTACACGACCAGCCAGACGATCACCATCCCGGCGAACGCCCGGGCCATCACGATCACGGTGAACGGCGGGGCCGGCGGGTCGTCCGGAGCGAGCCTCTCCGCGAGCACGACGGCCGGTGGCGCGGGCGGCGACGGCGGCGCCGTGGTCTGGAGCCTCGCCAACCCGCCCGGCACCGCGATCAACGTGCTCATGACCATCGGGCAGGGCGGCGCCAAGGGCGGTTCGACGCTGCTGAGCCTCGGCGGCGCGGCGGGCGGCACGGGGTACGACGCGGGCGGCACGGGCGGGCGGGCGACCACAGGCCTGACCGCGAACACGCTGATCTACTCGAACGGCGGCGGCGGGGGTGGCTCGACCGGCGTCAACCTCAGCGGCGGGGCCACCGGCACCCTCGTGGGGGCGGGCGGCGGCGGCGGCGCGGGCACGAGCGGGTTCGGCGGTGACGGCGGCGACGCCGCCAACGCCGCGGGCACGGTGAGCACCGGCTACAACGGCGCGGTGGCAGGCACCGGCACGCGTCCCACACCGAACGTCGGGGGCATCGGCGGCGGCCAGACCGGCAACACCGGTACGCCGGTGACCACCGCGGGCGGGTCGACGGGTGGCGCGGGTGCGAGTGGTGGCGGTAGCAACCAGTTCGGCGGCGGTGGCGGTGGCGGCGGCGTGGTCAGCGGCACCGGCGGCATCCCGTTCCAGTCCGGCACGACGACCTACAGCATGGGCGGCGGCGGCGGCGAGTCCTACGGATCGGTCAACACCGGCACCGTCGCCTACGGCACGGGTGCGCTCGGCGGGACCGGTGTCGCCGGCGCGAACGGCAGCGTGCGTGTCCGGTACATCGTCTGAGTCGGTTTCGACCGGCGCGCGACCTCACACGGATCTAAGGTCTCGATCATGGTGACGGCCGACTACCTGCGCGGTCTGCGCCGTTCCTGGTGGATCGTCGTCGTCGCCGCGCTCCTCGGCGCGGCGGCGGGCGGGTACCTGTTCTGGCGCGCGACACCGCTCTACGCCGCCCAGGTCCAACTCATCGCCTCGACGACCACCGACCCCACCTCGACGGAAGGCGGCTCGGACGGCTCGAACGGCTCGGCCGACGAGGCGGCGCGCGGCACCAGCTCCTACGTCGCCGAGCAGGCCAAGGCGTTCGCGCAGCTCGCGGGCACCCCGCCCGCGGTCGCCGACGCCGCCACCGAGGCGGGCGTCCCGGGCGCGACCCCGGCGGTGAGCGCGACCGCCTCGGGCACCGACCCGTTCCTCACCATCACCGTCACCGACACCGACCCCGAGGTCACCCGGGTGGTGGCCAACGCGTTCGCCGCCACCCTCCCGGTCACGTCGGCGCGGCTGTCCGGCGCGCTGCCGGTCGCGGTCGGCCTGAAGACCCTCTCGCCCGCCGCCCTGCCCGAACACCCGGTCTCGCCGGCGTTGCTGCGCACCGTCGGACTCCCGCTCGTCGTCGGCGTCGTGGTCGGGGTGCTGCTCGCGCTGCTGCGCGAGTACCTCAACCGCACGGTCCGCGACGCCGACGAGATCGAGCAGGCCACCGGTCTGCCGGTGCTCGGTGTCGTGCCGTCCGAACTCGACGGCGTGCGCGTCCCCTCGCTGTCGCACCCCTACAGCGCCCGCACGGAGGCCTACCGGCAGGTGCGCACCGCGGTGCTCGCCATGCCCGAGGACCAGGTGCCGCAGGTCGTCGCCGTCACCAGCGCCATGACCGGGGAGGGCAAGACCAGCGTCGCCACCAACCTCGCGGTCGCGCTCGCCCGGTCGGGGCGCCGGGTCGTCATCGTCGACGCCGACCTGCGCCGTCCCCAGGTCGCCACCGCGTTCGACGTCGCGGCCGAGCCCGGGCTCACCGACGTCCTGCTCGGTCACGTCACGGTCGACGACGTGCTCCGCGAACACGCCGACGAGCCCCGGCTCACGCTGGTCACCAGTGGCCCGATCCCCACCAACCCGAGCGAGGCGCTCGGCAGCGACGCCATGTCCGCGGTGCTCGTCGACCTCCGGGCCCGCTTCGACGTCGTCGTCGTGGACACCCCGCCGGTGCTGCCGGTGGCCGACGCGCTCACGCTCGCACCGTCGGTCGACGGCGTCGTGTTGGTGTGTCGCCTCGAGGTCGTCAGCCAGGACAAGATCCGGCGGACCGCCGCGACCCTGCGCCGGGTCGGCGCGCCCCTGCTCGGCGCGGTCGCGAACGGCGCCGGCCGCGGACGCGACCGGTACTACCGCTACTCCTACAGCTACAAGGGGCAGGAGCCGAGCGCGTCGGTCGACGTCGCCGCCGCCGCCCGGACCGCCTCGACGCTCACCGCGACGAGCGCGCCGACCCCGACCGCGACGACCCCGAACCCGACGACCCCGGCCGTCGATGCGACCACCCCGGAGCCGGCCGTGGAACCGTCGACCGGCCGACACTCGGTGCCGGAGGGCCTGGACGACACCACCCCGGGCGCGACCGGTCCGGTGACTCCGGGGCTCGCCTCCTCGCGCGGCTGACCGGTCGCGGCCGGTGGACCTCGTCGCCCAGGCGCAGCAGTTGCGGCTGGACCTGCTCGCGGTGGAGGCCTCGCGGGTGCTCAGCCGTGCCGACGTGCCGCACGCCCTGCTCAAGGGACCGACCACCGCGCTGTGGCTCTACGACGAGCCCCGCGCGTACCGCGACGTCGACCTGCTCGTGCCGACCAGCCGGGCGGTGCGGGCCGCTGCTGTCCTGGCCGACGCCGGCGTCGCCCACCCGGCGGCGGGGCGGTGGGGCGAGGAGGCGGAGCACAGTCGCCTGCTGGTCTCGCCCCACGGCGACGAGCTCGACCTGCACGTCGCCCTGCCCGGGACCGCACCCGACGGCGACCGGCTCTGGACGGCCCTCGCGCCACACGTCGTCCCCTTCCCGGTGCCCGACACCGGCGTGGTCCCCGCTCTCGACACCCCGGCGCGCGTGCTCGTGCTCGCCCTGCACGCGCTCGCCGCGGGCCCGCACGAGACCACCCCGGCCGACGACCTGCGCCGCGCCCGGGCGCAGGCCCCCGCGAGCGACTGGGCC
>NZ_JBTJEQ010000055.1:0-29691 GCF_054456675.1 Jatrophihabitans sp. YIM 134969 | reverse complement strand
ACCGGCACCGTGGTCGCGGCCGCGGGACCACCCGAGCCCTCGACGCCGTCGCCGGCGAGGTGCGCTCCGGTGACGCCGCGCACCGCGGGCACGACGACGACGTCGAGCGCGGCCGCCTCCGCGACCCGCAGCACGTCGGCGCTCACCGGGGTGCCGCCCGGTGCAGCGGACCGCGATGATCCGGGACACCGGGTTCCGGGACACCGGGCCGATCCGGGCCACCGGGCTGATCCTGGACACTGGGCCGGTGCTCCCGGTACCCGTCGTGGACCTCGCCGCGCGCGGCGAGGACCGGCTGGCGGCGGCGCGACAGCTGGACCAGGCCTGCCGCCACGTCGGGGTGTTCGAGCTGGTCGGCCACGGCTTCCCTGCGGAGCTGATCGACGCGACGTTCGCCGTCACCCGCGCGTTCTTCGCCCTGCCCGACGACGTCAAGGCGGCCGTGGCGCAGCCCGCGCCGGACCAGGTACGCGGTTGGAGCGCTCTCGGCAGCGAGGGGGTCACCTACTCCCTCGACGAGGAGTCCCCCGCCGATCTCAAGGAGAAGTTCGACGTGGGGCCGGTCGACGACGTCGACCCCGAGCTCGTCGCGCGCGCAGGGCCGCACCTCGCTCCGAACCTGTGGCCCGCCGTCCTGCCCCGGCTGCAGCCCTGCTGGGAGCAGGCCTACCGCCACCTCGACCGGATCGGCGCCGACCTGCTCGCCCTGTGCGCCACGGCCCTGGGGATGCCCGGTGACTGGTTCGCCCCGCGTACCGATCGCTCGATCTCCATGCTGCGGGCGCTCTGGTACCCCGACCAGGACGAGCCGCCGCTCGCCGGCCAGACCCGCGCCGGGGTGCACAGCGACTACGGCGCCTTCACGATCATGACGGCCGAGGACCGCCCCGGCGGGTACGAGGTCCTCGACCGGGGCGGTGAGTGGACGCCGGTGCCCACCGCGCCCGGACGGTTCCTCGTGGCGGTCGGCGACCTGCTCGCCGAGTGGACCGACGACGCCTGGCCGTCGACCCTGCACCGGGTGGTGAACCCACCACGTGCGCTCGCCTCCGACAGCGCCCGTCTGGCGTTCGCGTTCTACCAGCACCCGAACCACGACCTCCGTGTCGAGCCGCTCCCGCCGTTCCGGACGGGCGCGGTGCCCACGCCCGGCGAGCCGCTGTCGGCGGGTGCTCACCTGCGGCAGAAGTACCTCCGTCAGACCACCTTCGGCCGCGCCTGACGCGTCAGTGCATCTCCGGGAGGTGGTTGATCCGGAACGCGTTGCCCTCCGGGTCGAGGACCACTGCCTGCCAGGCGCCGTAGTACGTCCGGTGCGGTTCCTGCACCGGCGTGCCGCCCGCGGCCACCGCCACGGCCAGCATGCGCGCGACGTCGTCCTCGCTGGGGACCTCGAACGTCACGAACGACTTGACGCCGGTGGACTGCGGCGCCGGGCGCGGCAGCTCCAGCAGGTCGTACGCCGTCTCCGCCCGGGAGAACCCCAGCACGGTGGGCCCGATCTGCAGCCCGCGGAAGTGTTCGGAGTGCAACGATTCGACCTCGGGCAGCCCGAACACCTCCTGGTAGTAGTCGGCGAGGGACTCGAAGTCGTCGGCGAAGACGCTGCTGAACGAGAGCGAGACGGTGGGCGCGGACATCAGACCTTGACCTTGTCGGCGTACTGCTCGTAGCGGTAGGGCACCGAGGAGACCGCGGCCTTGTAGTCCTTGCCGGTGACCATCTTCTGGGTCACCGGGCCCTCGAAGGTCGGGCTCCCGCCTTCCATCTTCGCCCGCACGGCCTTGGTGGCGAGCACGCCGGTCTCGGCCGCCGAGTAGTAGCGGTCCGCGGCGAGGTACGAGGTGCCGATCCACGTGAACAGCTCGTCGTCGCCGTCGGACGAGACGTGGGTGATGTTCTCGATGCCCTTGGACTTGAGGAACGCTGCGATGCCATCGCTCATCGATGCCGAGTAGGCGACGATGGTCGTGACCTTCGGGTGGGCCTGCAGGCCGGACTCGACGATCTTGGTCGCGGTGTCGCGGGCGAAGAACCCCTGCTCGCGCACGACCACGTTGAACCCGCTGCCCTCGAGTGCGGCGTCGAGCCCTTCGTCGATGCGCTCGGAGAAGCCCTGACCGACGATCCCTTGCACCACGATGGTGTCGCCGGGGTTGCCGTTCTCCTTCAGCCACTCACCGATCATCTTGCCGCCCTCGACCGAGTCCAGCGACGCGACGCCGGTGAAGTACTTGTCGGCGTCGGACTTGCCCGGCCAGAGAGCGTTGCCCACTGCAACACCCTGCTGCTCACACAGCTGGGCGGCCTTGGCGATGGTCGTGGCGTCGGTCGGCAGGACGACGAGTGCGTCGATGCCCTGGCTCAGCAGGTTCTGGATGTTGCCGAGTTCGGTGCTGGAGTCGAAGTTGTTCTGGATGCCCACCAGCTTGTAGCCGGTGCCCTCGATCTCCTTGGCCACGCCCTCGGCGACGTAGCCGGAGTAGGCGTTGACGCCGTTGAGGGAGATGCCGATGGTCTTGCCCTCGCCGGCGGTGCCGCTGCTGCCGCTCCCGGCGCTGCCGGAGTCCGACGACCCGCTGCCGCACGCGGCGAGCACACCGCCGAGGCCGAGCGCCGCGGCGAGGGCTCCGGAGCCCTTGAGGAACCCGCGGCGGTCGAAGCCGTGGGTGAGGTACTCGGCCAGGTCGGTGGGTGCGGTGGTGCGACGGGACATGGGAGCTCCTGGGTTCGGTGCCGGACGGCAGGTGGGGTCGAGCACGCGTCGGGGGACCCGCCGTGCAGGACGGGACGCGTCGGGCGCCGTTGCCCTGGAGGTTCGGGAGTCAGGCAGGTGGCGGTGAGGGGCGGCGCGTGACGAGACCGGTGATCGCGGCGCCGAAGGCCTCGGCCCTCCCGCCGGTCCTGACCCGGCCGGAGCGGAGGTCGGCCACGGCGGTGGCGATGACGGCGAAGATGAGGATGCCGCCGGACACGAGGCTCTGGTACGCGCCGGGTACCTGCAGGAAGGTCAGCGACGCGCTGATGACGCCGAACAGCACGGTGCCGAGGAACGCGCCGACCATCGTCCCGCGTCCACCGGCGAGCGCCGCACCGCCGAGCACGGTGACGGCGATGGTGGTGAGCTCCAACCCGACACCCGAGCGGGGGTCACCCGCGGCGAGGCGCGACATCATGACCAGGCCGCCGAGGGAGGCCAGCGTGCTGTTGAGCACGAACAGTTGCACCGTGAGCCGACGTGTCGGCACACCGGCGAGGTACGCCGCCTGCTGCGAGGAACCCAGCGCGTAGGTGTTGCGGCCGAACCGGGTGAAGTGCAGCACCAGCCCCAGCACGATCATCGTGACCAGCACGACGATCACCGGGGCCCGGATGCCCAGCCACTCGCCGAAGCCGAGGCTGCCGAGCCCCTCGAGCACGGCCACCGGTCGGTTGTCGGCGAGCACGAGGGCGAGGGACGCGAACACCGACAGCCCGCCGAGCGTGAGGATGAACGGCGGGACCCGCAGGAAGGCCACCACGAGGCCCCACACCAGGCCGGTCGCCGCACCGATCGCGAGGCACAGCACGATCACCGCCGGGGTGCTCCAGCCCGCGCCGAACAGCTTCGCCGCGACCACGGCGACGAACGACACCAGGCTGCCGACCGACAGGTCGAGTTGCCCGCCGATGACCAGGAAGGTCTGGCCCGCCGCGAGGATCCCGAGCACCGACACCTGCGACAGGATGTTCTGGAAGTTGTCGGTGGTGAGGAAGGCGTCGTTCTCCGAGTTGGAGTAGATCGACAGCGCGACGATCGCGACCAGCAGCGGGACCACCGTGCGCAGGAACGTCGTGGTCGGCGACTGACGACGCGCACGCGGTCGGTCGGGCGTGGGGTTCGACGGCGCCGCCGCCGGCTCGGCCGCTGCCGCCGCCGGTTCCTTCCGCAACGTGGTCGGGGTCTCGGTCATGCGGCCTCTCCTCTCGGGTCGGTGCCCATCTCGAGCTGGAACAGCCGTTCCGGGGTGGCGTCGTCGCCGTCGACCTCGGCCACGACGACGCCGTCGCGCATGACCAGCACACGGTCGGCGAGGCAGGAGATCTCCTCGTAGTCGCTCGACACGATCGCGACCGCGAGGCCTTCGGCGGTGAGGTCGAGCAACTGCTGGTAGATGTCGAACTTCGCGGCGATGTCGACTCCGGCGGTGGGCTGGTCGAGGACGAGCACGGCACTGCCGGCCAGCAGCCACCGGCCGAACACGACCCGCTGCTGGTTGCCGCCCGAGAGCGTCGACACCGCCCGGCGGTGGTCGTCCGCCTTGACCCGCCCACGCACCAGCGCGGCCTTCGCGGTCCGGGCGGCGACGGTGGGGATGTGCAGCAGCCGCCGCCACCCGCCCTGGGCGAGCAGCAGGTTCTCGCCGATCGAGCGTTCGAGCAGCAGACCGTCGCGCTTGCGGTCGGCCGGCACGTACCCGATGCCGGCACCGGCGGCGTGGGTACGTCGCCCCACACGGCGGTCCCCGCCGAGGGTGACGCTCCCGGTCGACGGCTTCACCACACCGGCGAGCACCGCCGCGAGGTCGGACGTCCCGGAATCCGCCGCGCCGCAGAACACCACGATCTCGCCGGCGCGCACGTCGACGTCGGTGGGGTGCAACGTCGGGGGGCGGCTGACACCGCGGGCGGACAGGGCGACCCGCTCGTGGGTGCGCGGGGCGCGGGGCAGGCGGGTGTGGGCGACGTCGCGGTCGAACATCATGGCGACGAGCTCCTCGCTCGTGGTGTCCGCGATCGCCACCTCGGCCACCTTCTCGCCGTTGCGCAGCACGGTGGCCGAGTCGGCGATCTCGAACACCTCGTGCAGGTGGTGCGAGATGTAGAGGATCGCGGTGCCCGCCGCGCGCAGGTTGCGGACGACCCGGAACAACGCCTCGACCTCGCCGCGTCGCAACGACGCGGTGGGCTCGTCCAGCACCACGAGCGCGGCGTCACGGTGCACGGCGCGCGCGAGCTCCACGAGTTGCTGCTCGGCGGCGGAGAGCTCGCCCGCGAGTTGCCGGGCGTCGAGATCGAGACCGAGCCGTTCGAGCACCGCGCGGCCGCGCGCGACCACCATCCGCTGGGTCGTGACGCCGAACGGACCGGTCGGGAGGTCGTCGAGCAGGATGTTCTGCGCCACCGACAGGTCCGGCGCGATCTGGCGTTCCTGGTGCACGACCCGCACGCCGAGCTTCTGCGCGGCGCGGGGCGAGAACGACCTCAGCTCGCGTCCGGCGATCGTGATGGTGCCGGAGTCCGGCTTCTGTGCACCGGTGACGATCTTGATCAGCGTCGACTTCCCGGCGCCGTTCTCGCCCAACAGCGCGTGGACCTCGCCGGCCCGCACCCCCATCGACACGTCGTGCAGCGCGCGCACACCGGGGAAGGCCATGCTCACGTGTTCGGCGCGCAGCGCCGGCTCCGGGGCCGTCACAGGTCGAGCACCAGCACCGGGGTCTGCGAGCGGCTGACACACACGGCGATCCGCTTGCCGGCCTCCTTGGCGCGCGGGCTCAGGACCGTATCCCTGTGCAACGGAACGCCGCCGACGACCTTCTGCACGCACGTCCCGCACTCGCCGCGGCGGCAGAAGAAGTCCACGTCGGTCACGGCGAGCAGCGCTTCGAGGATCGAGGTGCCGCGTGGCACCTCGACCGACGTCCCCGAGCGCGCGAGCTCCACCGTGAAGGGCATGTCGTCCACCGCTCAGGAGCCGACCAGCGTCGAGGCCAGCCCCTGGGTCGGAGCGCCGGAGTGGGTGAGGACGAACTTGTTGATGAGGTGGTCCCCGGAGGTCACCGGCGCGTACTTCGGCTCTTCGCCCTCGGCGAGGCAACTGGGGATGCACTCGACGACGGCGTCGTAGTTGGGCTGGTGGAAGAACACCAGCGACATGCGGCGGGTGTCGGAGACGACGTCGCGGGGCGGGTTGGCCACGCGGTGGCGGGTCGAGGTCCAGGCGTCGTTGGTCCACTGCGCCATGAGGTCGCCGAGGTTCACGACCAACGCGCCGGGCACGACCGGCACCGGGACCCAGTCGCCGTCCTTGGTGAACACCTGCAGCCCACCGGGCGCCTCCTCCTGCCGGACGATGGTGAGGCTGCCGTAGTCGGTGTGGGCGCCCGCGCGCATCTGGCCGGGCAGGGGCGGCTCGTCGCGGTGCGGGTAGTTGATCGCCCGCAGCATCGAGATGTCCTTGTCGATCTTGTCGGCGAAGTGGTCCTCCGGCAGGTCGAGCGCGAGCGCGAACGCCGACATCAGCTCGGCGCACAGCGCGTCGAACGCGCGGAAGTACTCGGTCCACGTCTCCTGCATGCCGGCGGGGGTCGACGGCCACTGGTTGGGCAGGAAGTGCGCGCCGGCCTCCTCGAACGAGTAGTACGGGTCGCCCTCCGGGACGTCGACGGGCCCGACGTCGTACTTCTCGTGCAGGTCGTTCGGGGTGTTGATGCCGTCGCTGTACGCGAAGGACTCCTCGCCGACGGCGCAGTAGCCGCGGATGGTCTCGGGGTTGGGCTGGGCGACCTGCCGCTTCACCGCGAGGTCCTGGTCGAAGAACGCCCGCGAGACGTCGTACATGCGGGTGACGAGGTCCTCGTCGATCCCGTGGCCGGTGATCTGGAAGAAGCCGATCTCGCGGCAGGCGTGGTCGATCTCGGCCGCGACGGCCCGGCGGCGCTCGGCCGTTCCGGACCGCAGGCCGGAGATGTCGATGACGGGGACGACGCTCGTGTCGGGGCTCACTGCTGGCCTCCTTCGAGGTTCGGATGCTGACCGCGGCCAGTCTGGGAGCGTCGGGGTGGACCGGACAACGGTCCGGGGTGACAGGAAACTAGCGACCCGACGCAGCGCCCTGCACGGTCGAAACAGCATCGAAACCCACGGCGCCACAACGGTTTCCAGGCGTAACACGTCACCCGTCCGCGCGGTTGCCGAGCCGTGCCGTCGCGGTGTCTCATGACGTCCGTGCAGGCCACCGTCGAGTCGTTGAACATCGGCGCGGTGGGTGCGATGGCGAACGGCGCGCGCACGATCGTCACCGCTTACAACAAGAGCCCGGTGGACCACGCGCTCCCGCTCGGTCGGCTCGGGTTCCCGGGCGACGAGCACGTCTACGAGCACCACGGCGGTCCGGACAAGGCGGTCTGCGTCTACGCCCGCGAGCACTACGCGCACTGGGAGGACGTGCTGGGCACGACGCTGCCGACCTCCGCGGCGTTCGGCGAGAACTTCACGACCACCGGCCTGGTCGAGACCGACGTGCACCTCGGCGACGTGTTCGCGGTCGGCGACGCCGTGGTCCAGGTGACCGGTCCCCGCGCGCCCTGCTACAAGATCGCCGCACGGTACGGCGAGCCGAAGATGGCGGTGTACGTGCAGCAGCGGGGCTACACCGGCTACCTCATGCGGGTGCTCACCGAGGGCGAGGTCGCGCCCGGCGCGGTCATGTCACTGGTGGACCGGCAGGCCCACGGCATCACCGTGGCCGAGGCCAACCGCGTCCTCAACGTCGACCGCCGCGATGTCGACGGCGCCGCCCGGATCCTCGCCGTCCCCGACCTGTCCGAGGCCATCGCCTCGAACCTGCGCGCCCGCATCGCCAAGCACGGCGACCCCGAGGACGTCGAGCGGCTGTTCGGCGACGCCGACTGACTGTCCGCGGCGGCCCCGGGGCCGGTGGCGCCGCCCGGATCAGCGCGTGGTGCCGGAGGCCAGCAGGGGGAGGTCGTGGGCGTAGTCGTCGGAGCCCGTGCCCGCGGTGAACACGACGTGCGCCAGGTCGTCGGTCGGGGAGAACGCCAACACCTGCGCGCCGTGGGTGACGTCGTAACCGGTGGCGGTCTTCACCGGCGGTTCGATCGAGACGCCGACGCTGTCGGCCATCGCGTCGATCGTCGCCACCGAGCCGGTCAGACCGACGAAGTCCCTGTCGAACGCGTCGAGGAACGTGCGCAGCACCGGGCCGGTGTCACGGGCCGGGTCGCTCGTCACGAACACCACGGTGGTGTGGTTGCGGACCTGCGCCGGGACCTGGCTGAGCGCCACGTTGATGTCGGCCATGGTCGTGGGGCAGACGTCCGGGCAGTGCGTGTAGCCGAAGTACAACAGCACGAGTCGACCCTTGGTGGCCGTCGCGAGGTCGTAGGGCTTGCCGGAGGTGTCGGTGAGGGTCGTGCTCGGCTTGGCGATGGGGCTGTCGAGCGTGCTGCCGTCCAACGCACCCGGCGCCTGGGACGACACCACCGCGACCGGCGAACCCGACTCGGAGCCGCCGCTCCCGCACGCCGCGAGCCCGGTCACCGCGACGGCCGCGGCGGCGAAGGCGGTCGCCAGCCGGCGGGCCCTCACGGTGCCACCGTCGTCGAGGGCAGGGGCGACTCGGTCGGCAGCGGGGTCAGCGCGTCGGTCGGCAGCCCGCCGCCGGTCGGGTAGCCGGTCACCGGCAGCGTGACCGTCACCGTCCCGGCGTGCCGGAAGTCCAGGGTCAGGGTCACCCGGTCGCCCCGGACCAGGGTGCGGGTGAGCCCCTCGAGCATGAGGTGGTCGGCACCCGGTGAGAACGCCCGCGCGCCACCGGCCGGGATGTCGAAGGAGTCGATCGCGACCATCGAACCGCCCTCGGTGCGGTGCATCGTCGTGGTCGGGCTGGCGTCGGACGACGCCTCCACCAGGGTGTCGGCCGCCGCGCCGGCGTTGACCACCGTGAAGTACGCGGCCGCGACGTCGGGCGAGGCGGGGGCCGGGACGAACCCCGCGGCGATCCGCAGGTCACCGACGCGCGCGAGCACCGGAGCGGTGGGAGGGGCCGACTCGGACGAGGAGGCGGCCGGCGAGGTGGGGGCTGGGGTGCTGGCCTCGCTGGTGCCGCCACACGCGGCGAGGGTCAGGGCCGCGGCCGTCACCGCACCCGCGGCGGCGATCCGCAGGAGGACGCGGTGATCGGTCGGCACGTCCCGCGACGGTACCCACCGGTCCTGTGCGCGCTGCCGTGTGGCTCAGTCGGTGTCGGACACCAGCGGGTCGTCGCCGGTCACGCCGGTGGTGCCGGTGCCGCTGTGGCCGGCGTCGGGGTCCTCGGTGCGGGCGTCGGACTCGGCGAGCACGGCGCGCGCGAGCGCCTCCGGGTCCTGCACCGCGAACTCGCGCTCCTCGGGCAGCAGCTCCGCGCGGCCGTCGGTGCGGTCGGCGGGGCGGTCGGAGTCGGGCTGCTCGTCGGAGTGCGTCACGCCGGTGAACCCTACGGCTGGGGGCGTTCGACGAGCGCGCGCAGTGAGGCGAGATCGGCCGCGACGGCCGCGGCGTCGGCCGCGAACGCCTCGTCCGTCATCCCCGCCCGCTGCCGGACGGTGAACACGACCTCGCAGCGGTCGTCACCCCACGGGACCACCCGCATCGGGTTCAGGACCTGCTCGCCGTCCGGCATCGTCACCACGTGGTCGAGCACGCCGAACGCGTTGGGCGGGGCGAACTCGACCGTGACGCGTCCGAACGGGGCGTCGGCGACCCACGTGCCGCCGTCCTGGTGCAGCGGCGTGGCCGCGAGCCCCGCCGCCCAGTCCGAGAGCCGCGCGGGGTCCGAGGCCAGGGCGTAGACCTCGGCCGCCGAGGCGGCGACCGTCGTCGAGACGTGGCGGGACGTGGGCGTGGTGTCCGGCATGTCGCGATCGTGGCACGGTCCGCCGACGACGTGGGGGGCAGAGTTCGACGGAGGGCTTCCGGGCGTTCACCCAGCCGGTCCACGATTCCGCCATGAGCCCGTCCGCCGCGCTGAGCCGCCGCACCGTCCTGAAGTCCGCCGCGCTCGGGGCGGTCGCCGCCGCCGTCCCGCTCCGCTGGTTCGACGCCGAGGCCGCCGCCGCCCCGGCCGCCGACGGCGTGTTCGGCTACGGCGTCGCGAGCGGCGACCCGACCGCGACGTCGGTGATCATCTGGACCCGCGCCACCCCGAGCCCCGACGCGATCCCGGGCAGCGGGCTCGGCGCGCCGGTCCGGGTGACCTGGGAGGTCGCCACCGACTCCCGGTTCGCCACCATCGTCAAGACCGGCACCGTGCAGACGTCGGCCGCGAGCGACCACACGGTCAAGGTGGACGTCACGGGTCTCGCGGTCTACCGCCGCTACTGGTACCGGTTCCGCGCCCTGAAGCAGCAGAGCGTGGTCGGCCGGACCCAGACCGCGCCCGACGACCGGAGCACCACGCACGCCTTACGCTTCGCGCTGGTGTCGTGCAGCAACTACACCGGCGGGTACTTCGGTCCTTACCGCGCGATCGCGAACCGCAAGGACCTCGACTTCGTCCTGCACGTCGGCGACTACATCTACGAGTACGGCAACGGTTCCGACCGCTACGGCCCGCCGGAGCTCGCCGGCACCCGCGACAGCCAGCCTGCGACCGAGACCATCGACCTGCAGGGCTACCGGCTGCGGCACGCGTTGCACAAGGCCGATCCGGACCTGGCCCTGTGCCACAAGCGGCTGCCGTTCATCACGATCTTCGACGACCACGAGGTCGCCAACAACGCGTGGAACAAGGGCGTCGAGAACCACACGCCGGGCACCGAGGGCGACTTCGCGACCCGGCGGGCGCAGGCCTACCAGGCCTACATGGAGTGGATGCCGTTCCGTCTGCCCGACCAGTCGGTGCCCCACAAGGGCACCCGGTTCTTCCGGCGGTTCACCTACGGCCGCCTCGCCGACCTGTCCGTCCTCGAGACCCGTCAGAACCGCAGCAAGCAGGTCGACGTCGCGCCGTACACCACCACGGGCGGCGGCTTCATCCCCGTCGACGACGCCGCCGCGAACGCGAAGCTCGCGGACCCGTCGCGGCACCTGCCCGAACCCGAGCAGCTGACCTGGCTGAAGGACGGCGCGAAGGGCACCCGACCGTGGCACCTGTTCGGCAACCAGGTCATCCTCACGCCGCTGCGTTTCCCCGGCGCGATCGTCGGCGTGCCGGGCAACGTCCTGAACTCCGACCAGTGGGACGGGTACCAGGCCGACCAGAAGAGCTTCACCGGGTTCCTCGCGAAGCGCCCGGCGACCAGTGGCGACAGCGTGTTCCTGACCGGCGACATCCACTCGTCGTGGGCGATGGACATCCCCTCCGACATGAGCGACGCCGCATCACCCTCGGCCGGAGTGGAGTTCGTGTGCCCGTCGGTCACCAGCGACGGTTTCTACGAGATCGTGCGTGACCGGCTGGGCGTCGCGCCGGAGGCGGCGGTGGTGGTCGTCGGTGGCCTCGGCGCGAGCGTGAGGACGCATAACCCGTGGGTGAAGTACGTCGACGGCGTCGGTCACGGCTTCACGGTCGTAGACGTCACGCCCGATCGGGTCCAGGCCGACTGGTACCTCACCCCCACGCCGACCAGCGCGGACCCGGACCCGCGCGTCGACCCCGCGACCGTGCCCGCCTACGCGTCGAGCTGGCAGACCCTGGCCGGCTCGCGGCGGGTGACCGTCGTGGGTGCGAAGCTAGGCGCCCGCTCCGACACCCCGTCCGGGCCGTCGGCCTGAGGCGTTCCCTGTCCGAGCGGGGAAGGCTCGGTGAACGCTGGACGACGACCTCGCGTTCACGCTGTCAGGACCCGGTGCGGGAGGCATCCTGACGGCGTGAGCGACCCCCAGGTCATCGCCCACCGCGGCGGCGCCGGTGTCTGGCCGGAGAACACCGTTCTCGCGTTCGAGTCCGCCCACCGGGCCGGGTGCGTGCTCGAGACCGACGTCCGGCACACGTCCGACGGGGTCGCGGTCTGCTTCCACGACGCGACGGTCGAGCGCTACACGGGTGAGGACGTGCGGGTCTCCGACCTGGACCTCCGGGCCCTGCGGGCGCGGTGTGCCGGCGCCGGCCTGCCGCTCGTCACGGTCGAGGAGCTGTTGGGCGGCCTGCCCACGGCGCAGGTCGTCCTCGACGTCAAGGACCCCGGCGGGATCGACGTCCTCGCCGGGGTCATCCGCCGCACCGGCGCGACCGGCCGGGTCTGCGCCACCGGGTGTTTCGACGCCGGCCTCACCCGGCTGCGGCGCGCGGTCGGTCCGGAACTCGCGACCGGCCTCGGGTGGTGGGCCGTGGCCGCGCTCGCCACCGGCGCCCGGTTCCGCAACCAGGGCGGCGCGCAGTGGGCGTTCCTCCACGCCCGCCTGGCCACCCCGCGCACCGTCGCCCGGGCACGGGCGCACGGCCTGCGGGTCGCGGTCTGGACGGTCGACGAACCCGCGGCGGCGCAACGGTTCCTGGCCCTGGGTGCGGACGCCGTCACCACCGACCGGCCGGACCGGTTGCTCCCGGTGCTGCGACCCGGGCGGGCCGTCCCCTCGACCCTGGCGGCGATGGCGTGATGCGCGTGGTGATGTGCGCCGAGACGTTCACCCCGGCCGTCAACGGGGTCGTCAACTCGGTGCGTCACGTGGCGCGGTGCCTGCACGCCGCCGGTCACGAGGTCACGGTGGTGGCGCCGACCGGTGACGACATCCCCGTGCCCGGCGGGCACATCCCGGTCGTCACCGTGCCGTCGGTCGGCGTGCCGGGGTACCGCACGCTCCGCATCGCGCGGCCGGGCGTCGACCTGCGGCGGGTGCTGTTCGACCTCGAGCCCGACGTCGTCCACCTGGCGTCGCCCGCGATCCTGGGTCAGGCCGGCATCGACGCCGCGCGCGTCATCGACCGCCCGGTCGCGGCGGTGTTCCAGACCGACCTCGCCGCGTTCATCGCGCGCCACCGCGCCGGGGTGCCGGTGCCGACGTTCGCCCGCGAGGGTCTGCGCGCCCGCACCTGGCGGTGGCTGCGCGAGATCCACGCCGGCGCCGACGTCACGCTCGCCCCCTCGCGGGCGACGCTGGAACACCTGCAGCGCCAGCACTTCCCGCGCCTGGCGCTGTGGCCGCGGGGGGTCGACTCCGAACGCTTCCACCCGGACCACCGCGACGCCGTCACCCGCGCGGGGCTGCTCGGTGGGCGGGAGTTGCTGGTCGGCGTCGTGGCTCGCCTCGCGGCCGAGAAGCGGATCGACCTGCTCGGCGCGACGTCCCGGCTCCCGGGTGTGCGGGTGGTCGTCGTCGGCGAGGGGCCGCTGCGCGCGGTGCTGCAGCGGGAGTTGCCCGACGCCGTGTTCACCGGTCAGCTCGAGGGCGTCGAACTCGGCCGGGTGGTGGCGAGCCTCGACGTGCTCGCTCATCCTGGCGCCGACGAGACGTTCTGCCAGTCGGTCCAGGAGTCGCTGGCCGCGGGGGTTCCGGCCGTGGTCGCGGCGTCGGGCGGCCCACTCGACCTGGTCGACGACGACCGCAACGGCCTGCTGTGGCGCGGTGACGACCCGGCCGACCTCGCGGCTCTGGTCGGACGGTTGCGTGATGCAACGGTCCGGGATCGGTTGGCGCAGGCGGCGCGGCCCTCGGTCGAACACCGCACCTGGGAGGGTGTCACGGCGGCACTCGTCGGGCACTACGAGCGCATCGTCGCCCACCGGTCCGTGGCCGGACACCGTGCAGCCTGAGCTCGACCCACGCGTGGGACCGACCGCCTCGTGAAGATCGCCCAACTGGCCGGCTGGTACTCCCCGGTCTCCGGGGGGATCCGCACGGTGGTCCACCGCCTGGCCGAGGGTTACCACGCTGCGGGCCACGACACCGTGCTCGTCGTCCCCGGTCCCCACGACACCGTGTCGACCGACCGGATCACCTTGAGCGGCCCGGTGCTGCCGGGCTCCGGCGGCTACCGCCTCGTCATCCGCCCCGGCGTGCTCGGCACGGCGCTCGACCGGGCGGCGCCGGACGTCGTCGAACTGCACGACAAGGCCTGGCTGCCGTCGGTGCGGCGTTGGGCCGACCGCCGAGGTGTACCGGTCGTGCTGATCTCGCACGAACGCCTCGACCGCACCCTGCCGCTGTTGGTGCCCGGACTCCCGCAGCCCGCCGCACGGTGGACGGCCGAGCGCGTGCGTTGCATGGTGCAACGACGTGCCGACCACGTCGTGGTGTGCTCGGCGTTCGCGGGTGCCGAGTTCCCCGAGGCCCACCGCGTACCACTGGGCGTCGACCTCGCCACGTTCACGCCGCAGCCGCCGCTGCCGGACCGTGCTCCCGGCGTGCAGCTCGTGCTGGCGTCGCGCCTGGCCCGGGAGAAGCGTCCGGACGTGGCGGTGGCGACCGTCGCCGCCCTGCGGGCGCGCGGTGTCGACGCCCGCCTCACCGTGTACGGCGCCGGCCCGCTGCGTGACGCCCTGCAGGCCCAGGCGGTCGGGTTGCCCGTCGAGTTCACGGGGTTCACCGCCGACAAGGCGGGTTTCGCTCGTGCGCTGGCCGGCGCGGATGTCGTGCTCGCGCCCGGACCGGCCGAGACGTTCGGGCTGTCGGCCCTCGAGGCGTTGGCGGCCGGCACACCCGTCGTCGCGGCGGACGGCGCGGCGGTGGCCGAACTGCTGCGGACGGCGCAGGGGTTCGCCGGCCGGGGCGCCGCGCTCGACGGCCACGCCTTCGCCGACGCCGTGCTCGACGTCCTCGCGCAGCCCGAGACCGGTCGCCGCGCCGCCGCCCGCGCCCTGGCCGAGCGGTACCCGTGGTCGCGGACCGTCGACCTCATGCTGGCGTTGCACACCGCAACGGTCACGCCGTCGTTGGTCGCCGCCGGCTGAGCGAGCCCGGGTGCCGGTGGCGTCAGGTGACTCCCGCACTCCGCGCGTGCAGGGCCTTCATGACCGCCTCGAGCTCGGGTGCCGGGCCGTCGACCGGCACTCCCGGCGCCACCTGCTGCACCGGCAGCGCCGCCACGCGCCCGGCGGGCAGGCCCCACCCAGTTCGCCATGCGGTCAGCTGCGCGGCCGAGACCGCGTACACGATGCGCCCGAGGCCGTTCCAGGCGTGGGCGGCCGAACACATGGGGCAGTGCTCGCCCGAGGTGTAGACCGTGGCGCCTTCCCGCTCGTCCGCGCTCATGCCTGTCGCGGACCAGCGGGCCAGCTCGAACTCGGGGTGACGGGTCTCGTCGCCGCTGCCCACGCGGTTGCGCTCCTCCCGCCGCACGGTGCCGCTCGCGTCCACCAGCACCGATCCGAACGGTTCGTCGCCGGCTTCCAATGCTTCGGTGGCGAGCTCGACGCAGCGGCGCAGGTGCAGGAGGTCACGGTCGTCCACGTCGCGCAGTCTGCCCGGTCGTGGCGTGGTCCGGCACGAGCGCGGTAGGTCTCGCGGTTTGGTGTCGTGCTCGCGGGTGGCGGTCTCGCGTGGCAAGGGCGGGCTTTCTCCGAGAAGCGCGTGGGCTTCCCGTTCGGGGTGAGTCTCGTTCACGGGCTTCGGTTCGCGCTGCGCAAGGACCGGCTCCTACGGGATGCGCGGTGGGTTGCCGTCCGGGGTGGGTTGCGCTTGCGGGTGGCGGTTGTCGCTTCGCAAGGGCGGGGCTGCTTCGAAGCGCGCTGCTGTCGCCGCTCGGGCCGCCCTCGCTCGCGGGTTGCAGCTCTGGCTTCGCAAGGACGGGCTCTACGAGATGCGCGACGTGTTGCGTGCGGGGCTGGCGTTCGCTTGCGGGTGGCGGTTCTGGCTTCGCAAGGACGGGCTCTTGCAAGAAGCGCGGCGGCTCTCGATCGTGGGCCTTCTAGTTCGCGGGCGGCGGCGCCGTGACCAGTCTGGACCGAGAATCAGTCGACTTCGTCGAGTGATTCTCTTGCGACGGCGGATCGTTCGATATACAATCGAGCCATGGTCGCGGTCGACGAGATGGTTCCCTCGCCTGACCTGCTGCGCGCTCTGCTGGCTCAGGATCCCACTGGTCTGGACGACGAGGAACGGGTCGCGTCGGTGGCCGGGTGGGAGCGGATGATCGCGTTCTGCACCGCCCACCAGAACGACGTCATGGTCGCCGCCTACCGCGACCACGCCGCCCCCGCCGACGGCGGTGAACCCGACGGGGACGCCGGCAAGTGGTGGTCCGAGCAACTCGGCCTGGCCCTCGGCGTTGCGGGGACGTCGGCGTACCACCGGATGATGCAGGCGGTCACCCTGGTCGAGGTCGCGCCGGCGATCTCCGCGCAGCTGCGGATCGGTGCGATCGGCGTTCATCACGCCCGGGTCGCTGCCAACGCGTTGCGGGTCGTCGAACCCGAGGTGGGTCGCACCGTCGACGCGGAGGTGGTGGACGACCCGGGTTGGCGGACCCCGTCGCAGTTGGAGCGGGCGTTGCAGGCCGCGATCGTCCGGGTGGACCCCGAAGGCGCCAAGGCTCGCAACCGGGCCCGGCGTCGGGAACGCGACGTGCGGGTCCGGGTCGAAGCCGACGGCATGTGCTCGCTGTGGGCGCTGCTCCCCGCCGAGCAGGGTCATGCGGTCGCCAAGACCATCGACGCGCACGCCCGGTCGTCGAAGGCCCGCAACACACCCGGCGACGACCGGACCCTCGCCAACTGTCGCGCCGACGCCTTGGTGGAGCTCACGCTGCGGCCGTTGCGCCCTGCCACCGTCGAATCCGGCACCGAACCCAGCACCGAACCCGGCACTGACCTCGCGACTGCGCCGCGGATGCACGGGCAGCGTCCGGAGATCCAGGTCGTCGTCGGCTGGACCACCCTCATGGGGTTGGACGACCTCCCCGGCTTCCTCCACGGTCACGGCATGATCGACGCCGCCACCGTCCGCCGGATCGCCTACGATCAGTGCGCCACCTGGCGGCGGATCCTCACCGACCCGGCATCAGGGCAACTGCTGGACTACGGCCGCAAGACTTACAGCCCACCGCGGAACCTCGAAGACTTCGTCATCGCCCGCGACCAGTACTGCCGCTTCCCCACCTGCGACCGGCCCGCTGTCACCTGCGATCTGGACCACCGCCACGACTGGAACAACGGCTGCCAGACCCGCGAGCAATGCCTCGACGCGCTGTGCCGACGTCACCACCGCCTCAAACACGAGACCAAGTGGATTCACGAACGCGATCCCGACGACAACTCCAGCATCTGGACCGACCCCGCCGGCAAGAAGCACCGCAAACCCGCCGCGAAAATCCCCGTCCTCGAACCGGAGCTCGGCGACCCACCCTTCTGAGGCCGGCGTGCGCGCGTCCGCGGATCGTGGAACGACCCGATGGAAGCGGCCCGTCGTCGCGCGCTGATCATGCTGCGCGCGACAGGCTTTCTCAGTCGGCCCGACAACCCACGTGAGACCACCACCCGACGACCTCGCGCGGCGTCCCGCCCCCGCCGCGCCGGTACGGCTCGCCGGTGGGACAGTGGCCCAGCAGTCTGGCCTGGCTGCCTCGGCGGACCGGCCGCTGCAATTGGCGGCCGCCTCCACGCCACCGAAGACCGCGCTCCCCTACGGCCGCGGCGATTCCCACGGCCTGCGGGAGAGCGTTCGCGACCTGTTTGGTCTCGGCCACACCGTCGGCCGCGGTCTGCTTCACCGACTCGCCGGCCTCCCGCGCGTGGACCGGACGACAACTCCAGCATCTGGACCGACCCCGCCGGGTCGGAACACCGCAAGCCCGCGGCGAGACTCCCGATGCCCGAACCCGAGCTCGGCGACCCACCCTTCTGAGGCCGGCGTGCGCGCGTCCGCGCCACCGGGGACTACCCGATGGGAGCGGCACCGTCATCGCGCGCTGATCATGCTGCGCGCGACAGGCTCTCTCGGTCGGCCCGACAACCCACGTGAGACCACCACCCGACGACCTCGCGGCGTCCCGCCCCCGCCGCGCCGGTACGGCTCACCGATGGGACGGTGGCCCAGCAGTCCGGCCCGGCCGCCTCGGCGAACCGGCCGCCGCGGTCGGCGCCGCCCTGGAGGCCACCGAAGACCGCGCGCGGCCCGACGGCCGCGGGAACCCCACCACGGCCCGTGCGGGAGAGTCAGCGCGACCTCCGCCTCCACACCACGACACCCACGACGGCGGCGACCACCGCGAGCGCGATGGCAGCGACCGGGACCGGCTTGTCCTTCGCGGTCTGCACACCGTGGTTCGCGACCTGCTTGGTCTTGGCCACACCGTCGGCCGCGGTCTGCTTCACCGACTCGCCGGCTTCGCGTGCGCGGACCCGGGGGTCGAGGCGGTCGGTGAGTTGGTCGACGGTCTCCTGCAGTTCCTCACGGGTCTTCTCGATGTCGGCCTTCGCAGCCTCGACCTCGTCTGCCACCTAGATCGCCTCCTTCACCGCGTCGACGTCCTGCTTGACACTCGCGACCGTCTGCTCCGGAACAGGCGGGGTGGCCTGCGAGACCTCCTTCTTCCCGAGCACCGCGGCGATGCCGGCGACGACGAGCAGCGCCGCGCCGACGATCAGCGCCGCGAGCCAGCCGGGGACGGCGGTGGCGAGGCCCATGATCGCCGCGGCCACGAACGCCCCGACGCCGTAGAGCACGAACACGCCGGCGCCGCCGAAGAGCCCGACGCCGAGGCCAGCGGCCTTGCCCTTCTGCGTCATCTCGGCCTTGGCCAGAGCCATCTCCTGACGCACCAGCGTCGAGGTCTGCTCGGACAGGTGGGCGACCAGTTCCCCCACGCTCGGCGGGGTCTGGCCGTCGGGGGCGGTGGTGCTCACAGCGCGCGCAGCCGGGTGAGCAGGTCCGGTGCGATCTCGCTCAGGAACTGCTCCTGGCTCTCGTCGCCGATCTGCACGAGGGCGACGTCGGTGAACCCGGCGTCGAGGTACGGCTTGACCGACTCGGCGAGTTCGTCGAGATCCGGCCCGCAGGCGATCGACTCGGCGACGTCCTCGGGTCGCACGAACTGGCTCGCGGCGTCGAACGCGACGGGCGTGGGCAGGTCGGCGTTGACGTGCCAGCCCGCGCCGAACCAGCGGAACAGCTCGTGCGCCCGCTTCACCGCGGCGTCCTTGTCCGGTCCCCAGCAGACCGGGATCTGCCCGATCTTGCGGTTGGTGGGCTGACCCGCCGCGGTGCGCACCTCGTCCCACTTCGAGATCAGGTCGGGGTCGGGCTCGACCGCGACGAGGTGGTCGGCGAGGGGGGCGAACTTCTCGACCGAGGAGTCGCCCGACACCGCGACACCGATCTGCACCGGCTGCTCCGGGACGTCCCAGATCTTCGCCGACTCCACCGAGAAGTGCTCACCCGTCCACGAGAGCTGGTCGCCGCTCTGCAGCGCCGTGATGATCTGCAGCGCCTCCATCAACATCTCCTGGCGCACCCGGGCCACCGGCCACGGCGCGCCGACCACGTGTTCGTTGAGGTTCTCGCCGGATCCGAGGCCGAGGGTGAACCGGTTGCCCGAGAGCAACCCGAGCGTCGCGGCCTTCTGGGCGACCACCGCGGGGTGGTACCGCTGGGTCGGGCAGGTCACGTAAGTCATGAGCTCGACACGATCGGTGGCGTGTGCAACGGCGCCGAGCATCGTCCACGCGTACGAGGCGTGGCCCATCTCCTTCAGCCACGGGAAGTAGTGGTCGCTCGAGACCAGCAGGTCGAAGCCCGCCGCCTCGGCGCCGACGGCGTAGGAGACGAGCTCGCGGGGTCCGCTCTGCTCGGTCATCAGGGTGTAGCCGAAACGGGTCATGTACGGCTCCTACCCACGGCACGCGGGCTGTCACGTCTACGCTCCGCGGCGTGTCGACGCCCTCGCCGCTGCTGCGCACCTACCGGAAGTTGTCAGGGGTACCCGGGGGCCGACGCCTGTTCTCGGTCGCCGTGTGGTTCCGGGCTCCGTACTTCCGCACCGTGCGGCCGTGGATCGTCGATCTGGACACCGGCCGTGGTTTGGTCGAGATGCGCGACCGGTGGGGCGTCCACAACCACATCGGCACCGTGCACGCCATCGCCTCGTGCAACCTCGCCGAGGTCGTGGCGGGGGTGACGACCGAGGTCAGCGTGCCGGCGTCGCACCGCTGGATCCCGAAGGGGATGACGGTCGCCTACCTCGCGACCGCCCGGACGCGGGTGACGGCCACGGCCACCGTGCCCGACCTCTCCGAGCTGGGAGCCGACGAGTCGCGTGAGGTCGTCGTGCCGGTCGACCTCACCACGACCGACGGCACGGTCTACGTCCACGCCGACATCACGATGTGGGTGTCGCCGAAGCCCCGCCGGTGATCGACCTGCTGATCGAGAACGCCTCGATCGTCACGATGGACCCGGCCCGTCCGACCGCGAGCCGGCTCGGGATCTGGCAGGGACGGGTGTTCGGCCTCGACGACGACCTCGCCGGTGTCACCGGCCGCGCCACCGTCGACCTGGGTGGGCGCACCGTCGTCCCGGGCTTCGTCGACGCGCACGTCCACCTGGTGTGGGCGGGCCAGGCCGAACGCGCGACCGACCTGCGCGGCGCGGCCGACGTCGCCGAGGTGCTGGCCCGGCTCGAGGCGACCGCGCTGGCGGCCCCGCCCGGGGCGTGGGTCGACGCCGTCGGGTACGACCAGCGCCCGCTCGGACGACACCTCACCCGCCACGACCTCGACCCCGTGGCCCACGGCCGTCGGCTGCTGCTGGTCCACACGTCGGGACACGGCCAGCTCGTCGACTCGGCGACGCTCGCCGCGGTCACCGAGCCCGCCGGCGGGTGGCCGGACGGCGTGGTCACCGACGCCGCGGGTGTCCCCACCGGGCTGTTCCTCGAGGAGAGCGTCGACCTGGTCGCGGCGCTGCGGGTCCCGTACGCCCAGGCCGAGCTCGTCGAGGCGGTCGCCGCCGGCGCCGCCCGCTGCGCCAGCCAGGGGGTGACCGCGGTGGCCGAGGCCGGCATCGGCGGCGGCCTGACCGGCCGGTCACGGGTCGAGGCGGCGGCCTACCGGAGCGCGCTCGCGAGCGGGCGACTGCCGGTGCGGGTGCGGCTGATGGTCGCGTGGAACGCGTTGCAGCACGTCACGGGCCACCCCGACGACGGCGACACCGCCACGCTCGTGCCCGGGCTCGCCACCGGCTTCGGCGACGACCGGGTGGCGCTCGGTGCGGTCAAGGCGTGGCTCGACGGCGGCATGATGGCCCGCACCGCCGCCCTGACCGAGCCCTACCTGGTGCAGCCGACGACCGCGGGCGCACTGACCCCCGACCTCGCCGCGATCAGCGCCACCGCCGTCGCAGCCCACGCCGGCGGCTGGCAACTGGCCCTGCACGCCATCGGGGACCGCGCGGTCGACGCCGCCCTGGACATCGTGGAGCAGGCCCGGTCGGCCGCCCCCCGTTCCGACGCCCGGCCCCGCATCGAACACGCCGGCCTGGTGCGCCCCGACCAGCTCGCCCGCATGGCGGACCTCGGGGTGACGGCCGTCGTGCAGCCGCGGTTCCTCACCGAGTTCGGCGACGACTACGCGCGCATCGTCGGCGAGGGTCGTGCCGGCTGGCTCTACCGCGGACGTGGGTTCCTCGACGCCGGCGTGCCGCTCGCGGGCTCCTCCGACCGGCCGGTCGCGGACGGCGCCCCGCTCGCCGCCATCGAGTTCATGGTGACCCGTCGGTCCTCCTCGGGGGCGGTCATCGGCCCGGACGAGGCGCTCACCGTGGACCAGGCCCTGCACGCGTACACCGCCGGGGCGGCGCGCGCCTGTGGCCTCGACGAGGTCGCGGGCACGCTCACGCCAGGGCGCGCGGCCGACCTGGTGGTGCTCGACGCCGACCCCCGGGCGGTCGCGCCCGACACGATCGCCGACATCGGGATCGTGACCACCGTGCTGGCCGGCGTGCCGACCCACGGCGCCTGGCCCGGCTGACCGGGGAGAGCGCCCGGCTCGTCAGTCGGCGAGGGTGCGGCCGTCGGGCAGCGTGCGGTGGGTGAGCAGGGAGACCAGTTCCCCGGCCTTCGCCACCACCCGGCGGCCCGAGCCCGCCGCCCAGTCCAGGTCCACGGCCACGAAGCGACGGTCGGTGACGTCGACGTCGAAGCGGCCGGCGACACCCTCCACCGCCAGGGCGTCGAGCACGGCACGCAGGGCGTCGTCGGGTGCGGGAGCGGCCCAGCCGAGTGCGACGGTGACGTCGAGGGCGTGCACCACGGCGTGGTTGAGGGCCCCCGCGGCCCCGAACCCCGGTGGCTCCCACGCCGCGAGCGCCGAGGAGCGCAGGTTGGTGAGGTGTTCGGCCGCCGGCAGCCCGGCGTCACGCGCGGCGATCTGGTCGGTGAGCGCCTGGAAGTCGCCGCCGGCCTCGGCCAGCGCGGCGCCGAACTGCTCGCCGGTGTACCGGGCGGGCGTCGTCACGTGCGCGACGACCTCCCGCACCCGCCACCCCTCGCACAACGACGGCGCGTCCCAGACCGCGTCCGGTGCCCTGTCGAGGGCGTCCGCGAGGCCGGCGTAGGTGGCCTCGACCAGCGGTGTGAGGTTCACGGCGTCATCCCACCACCGGTCGGTCCCCGTACGTAACTCGGTGGATCCACCGAGTTCGCTCCGTGCGCAGTTGGCTGTCCAGGAAGGTGTGGTGGTTCCACCGTGGGGTGATGTGTCCGGATCGCCCTAACGTCGTGCTCGTGACCGCGATGACGACGCCCGTCCGGCCGGCCCGGACCGTTCCGCACACCACCCAGGCCCTCTCACCGTCCCGCGCTGCCGTGAGCCCCGTGCGCCGCCCCGCCGCGCAGCCCGTCGACCCGTGGCGCTGGCACGACTACGCCACCCGCGTCGCCGCCGTCGAACGGAGCGCCTGGGAGTCCGCGGCCGGCGTCGTCGGCCACAGCGCGGTCGACGTCCGGGCTCTGTGCGCCCTGCGCCGCACCGACCGCGCGGTGGGTGCCCTCGGCTCCCGCCTCGGCCTCACCTCCGGCGGGGCCACCAAGCTCTGCCGCCGCCTGGTCGAGCTCGGCCTGGTGGAGCGCCGCGGCATGGACGAGGACCTCCGCGGTGTCCGCATCAGCCTCACCGAGGCCGGCCGCGACGTCGCCCACCGGGCCTCGCTGGTCTACGCCGAGCAGGTCCGCCGCCGCGCCGCCGAGATGCACCTCGCGGCCTGACCCGCCGGCCGGCGACCGAGCCCGGCGCGCCTCACCGGCACCGGACAAGCCGACGTACCGTCACAGAGCGCGCGAAAGCTCAGACTCTCGTAAAGTCCCTCGCCGTGACGGCTTCTTCCCGGTCTGGTAACGCCGTCACCGCGTCGCCCCGCCCGGCGCCGCTGCGCTCGGACCTGCTCGCCCAGGTCGTCCGGCAGGCTCGCGAGACCACGTCTCTCGGGCAGCCGGTGGTCGTGTACATCCGGGGCGAGGCCGGCAGCGGCAAGTCGACCTTCGCCCGTGAGGTCGCGGCGCAGCTGTCCGACCGTGTCGTCACCCAGACCTCGATCGCCGCCGAGGCCGCGTTCGCGCACGTCGCCCTCACCGACGTCGTCGAGGAGCTGGCCGCCCTGTGCGGCCGTGACCCCGAGCCGCTCACCTCCGGCGACGACCTGCCGACCACCCCGGTGCTCGGGCTGCACCTGCGCGACCGGCTGGTCGCGGCCGCCTCGGCCGGGCCGGTCGTGGTGGTCGTCGACGACCTCCAGTGGATGGACACCGACAGCCGCGACGTGCTGGCCTTCGCGCTGCGCCGCCTGCGTGACGTGCCGGTCGTCGTGGTGGTCGCGATCCGCACCGAACCCGGCCGCGCCGACGACGCCGAGGACACCAGCGACCACCGGGGACGACGGCTGGGGGCGGTCGCCCGCCTCGACGTCGACCTCGACCCCGTCCCCGTCCCCCGGCTCCGGGCTTTGGTCCGCCAGGTCGCACCCGACCTCGGCCCCGACGATCTCGACGCCGTCGTCGAGCAGTCGGGCGGCAACCCGTTCTGGGCCGTCGAACTCGCCCGCAGCGGCGCCGCCCGGGCCGGTGCGGGCGTCGACCTGCGGCGGGCTTCGCCGACCGCGCGTGAACGTCTCGCCGCGCTCGCCGCGGCCCTCACCGACGAGCAGCGCCTGGTCGTCGCGGCCGTCCGTCTGGCCGGCCGCCCCCTCACCGAGGAACTGGTCGCCGCCGTCGGGGGCGAGCTCGCGGATCCGCGGGACGCGGTCGACGCCGCCGAACGGGTCGGGGTCATCCGCCTGGCGGGCCAGCGCTGGACCACCTCGCACCCGCTGCTCGGTGAGGCCGCGTTGCAGGTGCTGCCCCAGGCGCGGCGGGCCGCGTTGCTGCGTCAGCTGGCCGACGCCGCCGAGGACCCCGAACGGCGGGTCCGCTTCGCGGCCGAGGTCGAGCGGCCCCCGCACGAACCCACCGCCCGCGAGCTCGCCGAGGTGGCGGAGTGGGCGGCGTCGCGCGGGAGCCTCGCCTCGGCCGTCGGGCTGATGGAGCAGTCGGTGCGGTTCACCCCCGACACCGACGAGCGGGTGCGCGGCGAGCGGCTCGCCGCCCTGGCCTCGTTGCACCTGCGGCAGGGCGCGTTCACCGCGGTGCTGACCACGGCGGAACAGGTCGACCTCGACCTGCTGGCGCCGCCCGCGTTCGACGCCTTCGCCGCGGCCGTCGCCGACGCCGCCGCCCTGGTCCACGGCCGGGACGCCGCGCAGCGGGTGGTCGGGCAGGTCGAGGCCTCCGCCGCCCGGCGGGCCGACCCGATGAGCCGCGCGGTGGCAGCGGCGCTCACCACCGACCGTGACTACGGCACGGCGCTCGGCACCGAGGCGTCCGAGATCGCGGAGCGGGCGGCCGCCGTCCTGGAGACCGCGACCTGGCCGAGCCCGACCACCCACATGCTGCTGGGATCGCTGTGCACGATGCGCCTCGACCGCGGCGACGGCCTCGACGCCGACCTCATCGAGCGCCGCCGCCGCCTCGAACCCGCGCTGCGTGGTGCCGGGCTGTCGCCGCCGTCGACGGACAGCGCCGACGCGCTGGCGGCGTACGTCAGCAAGCAGCTCGGTGACCCGCAGACCTCGCTCGCCCGCCTGCCCGCCCTCATCGACACCGCCGACCGCAGCGGGGAGGACTTCGCGGGGTTCGCCTTCCGGGTCCACCTCGCCACCACCCACCAGGTGTGCGGGGAGTTCGGGGCCTCACGTCGGGTGCTCGCCGAGGCGCGGGAGCGGCGCGGTTGGGTGCCGTCGGCCCGCTTCCCGCTGCTGCTGCCGGCGCTGGTCACCCAGGCGCTCGCCGACTCCTCCACCGCCGCCGCGGCCGAGGTGCTGGCGCGCGAGACCGCGGGCCTCGAACGCGGACCCGCCCGGTGGCAGGTCGTCGTCGCCTACCAGCGCGGCGTCGCCGCCCTCGACGACGGCCGGCACGACGAAGCCCTCGCCTGCCTCACCGAGGCGCTCACCCTCGCCGTCGATCTCGGCATCCACGAACCCGGCCGCCGGCACGAGGTCGACGTGGCCCTCGTCGAGACCCACCTCGCGCGAGGTGACCTCGACGCCGCGGCGGACCTGCTCGACGACCTCGACGCCTTCATCCGGCCCCGGGGCCGCCGCAGCCTCATGGCGGTGGTCGACCGTCTGACCGGCACCCTCACGGCGTTGCGGGGCGAGCCCGACCGCGCCGTCACCCAACTCGCCTCCGCCGCGGTCCGCGCGGCCGCGCGGCCGTTCCGACTCGAACACGCCCGCACCGTGCTCGCCCTGGCCGACGCCCACGCGCGGCGCGAGGACCCCCGGGCCGCGTCCGACGCGCTCGACTCGGCCCGACGCCTCTACACCGACATGGGGTACGCCGCCGGCGTCGAACTGGTCGAGCGCCGCCGCGCCGCCCTGCGGACCGACGACACCGCCCTGACCCCGGCGGAGCGGGCGGTCGTCGACGCCGTGGTCGCCGGCGCGACCGCTCGGCAGGCCGGCGTCGACCTGTCGATCAGCCACCGCACGGTCGAGGCCCACCTGCGGTCGGTGTACCGCAAGCTCGGCGTGCGGGGCCGGGTCGAACTCACCGCGCTCGCGCTGCGCGGCGAGTTGGACTGACGGCGTCGCGTAGCGTCGCGCCCACGCCTGCCGCGTCGAACCGCCCGGCTGTCGGGCCGGAACGTTGTGGAGTGCGGCATGAGCCCCCTGCCCTTCGAGGCCACCTGGGTGTTGCGCGGTGCGCCGGCCCAGCTCCGGGACCAGGTCCTGGATCTGGAGGGTCGCCGGCGGGCCTTCGTCGACGACGGCGCGAGGGACGTCCGGGTGCGGCGGTCGCGGGAGGGTGACCTCGAGGTCGTCCACAGCACCCGCGGGGTCCCCACGGGTGCTCGCGGGCCCGCGGCCGCGGTGGTGGGCCGGGTGCTCGAGGTCGTCCAGACCGAGTGGTGGGGCGAGCCCGACCCGAGCGGCGTGGTCGAGGGCCGGATCGAGGTCGAGTTCCCCGGCCGTCCGCTCGCGGTGTCCGCCCGGGTCGAGGTGCGGCCGACCGCGACCGGGTGCACCGAGCACGTGACGGGCCGGGCGCACGCGCGGATCCCCGGTGCCGGTCGCCTGGTCGAGCAGCAGATCGTCCGCCGGACCCTCGCCGACCTCGCCCGTCACCTCCCGCTCGACCCCGCGCGCCGCTGACCGGGCGGGGGGCGGGCGTCACCCCGGCGGTTCGGACCCCCCACCACCTGGGGACGGCTCCAGAGAGCCCCTGCAGCACTCGGGGAGCAGCAACGCGCCGACTCCACCGGAGCGGCGCACACGTCAGGAGACGACATGGCAGGCATCTGGGCCGGCATCACGGCCGGCGCGTTGGCGGGATCAGCAGGGGTCGGCGCGCAGAACGCGGTGAGCTACCTCGACCAGGCAGCACGGGGTGACGCGCCCACCGCGTCGCCCACCGGCCCTCACCCCGCGGCAACCGCGGCGGCGTTGGTCCACACCGACCCGGTCCGGTCGGCGGCGCTCGGTCCGCTCGGCGGTCTGGGTGTCGGCGTGGCCGTCGGTGCGGTGGCCGGCGCGATCCGCGGGACCTCCGCGACCCCGCCGCCGTCGCTGGCCGCGATCGTCACCGGTCTCGCGGCCATGGCCGTCAACACCGGCCTGGCGCTCGCCACGGGCACGGCCCGCGACGACTGGAACAAGCCGGTCACGTTCCTGCGCGACCTCGTGCCCCACCTGGTCTACGGCGCGGCGACCAGCACCGCGCTGCACCGCATGCTCGACCCGCACACCTCGTCCGTCGAGCGCTGACCGGAACGGACCGCCGGGCTTCCGGCCCGGCGGTCCTCACCCGGCGAGGCGGGCGACCACCGGCGCGACCTGCTCCATCGCGTTCGCGCCGACGACGACGTAGCTGAAGCCGGCCTCCTCGCGGCGGCGCAGCAACTCCTCGACCGCGGCGTCCGGATCGCTCGGCAGCACCAGCAGTGAGTCCGCGGCGTGCAGGGCGGCGGTGTCGGTGCCGGGTCCGGCCATGAACGGCGCCACGGTGTCGCCCACGACCGACACGTGCAGCGCCAACTCAACGTCACGGCGCTCACGGAACTCGCGGGCCAGCTGCACGACCTCGGCCCGCGAGTGGTCCGCTCTCTGGGCGATGTTCACGGTGTCGGCGAACTCGGCCGCGACCTCCAGGGCCTTTGGTCCGCGCACCGCCATCGCCACCGGGGTGTGGCGGTCGGAACCGTCCAGCTCCCGCAACGCGGTCAGGGCGGCGCGGATCTGTGCCGCCCGGTCGTCCGGGGAGGGCGGCATGCCGAGGGCCCGGAGTTCCTCCCCGAGGCCCGGGCGCCCGGTGCCGATGCCCAGTTCGAACCGGTCCTCGGTCACCACCGACATCGAGTGCGCCTCCCACGCCAGCTGCCACGGCAATCGGAACGGTGCGGCGTACACCCACGTCCCGACCCGCAGGTCGGTGACCGCGGCCGCGACGGCCAGGGCCGGTGCGGGCGCGGGCTGCCAGTGCGGGACATCGGGGAGCAGCAGGGTCGAGAAGCCGAGGTCGGCGATCCGGCGGGCGTGGTCGCGCCAGGTCGGCAGGTCGGTGAGGACCGGCGCGACGACCCCGAAGCGCCACGGTCGGACGTCGTCCCCTGCTCGTGTGTGCGTCATCGTCCGTGACCTCCCGCCGTGGCCGTGACACCGTGCCCGGCCCTCACCGTCTCCACGAACGGGACCGAGCCCATCCGACACCCGGGACCGGTCGTACCCGGGCCGGGTCGGATCAGTCGGCGGCCGGCGGCTCGACGCGGTACCGCAGCAGCAGCGCACCGGTCGGCGTCGACGTGCTCGCGAGCAGGTCGAGCCCGATCTCGGGCAGGTCCTCGAGGAACCGACGACCCCCACCGGCGATCCGTGGCGCGACCACCAGTCGCAGTTCGTCGACCACCCCGGAGACCAGGAGCGAGCGCGCGAGGCTGATGCTGGCGTGCACGCCGATGTCGCCGCCCGGTTCACGTTGCAGGGCGCGCAGGGCCTCGGCGGGATCGCCGTCGAGGACGGTGGTGTGCGGCCAGTCCTGCGTCAGCGGCGTCGAGGTCACGACGTACTTCGCCACGCCGTTGATGAACGTCGCGAACGGCTCGACGTCGCTGGTCGGCCAGTACGCGGCCCACTCGTCGTGACTGCGACGGCCCAGCACCACCGCGTCCTGGGTCCCGATGACCTCGGCGAGGTTGGCGTCGAGGAGGTCGTCCCACGTCGTGACGAACACCTCTGGCGACTCGGCGACGCCGTCGAGCGAGAGCAGCGTGTAGACCACGATCCGGCGCACGGTCGGCTCCTACCTCCTCGCCAGGACGACGGCCACGACGATCGCCGCCGCCACGATCAGCCCGGCGAGGACCGCGAGCGTGATCTTGAGCTTGCTGTACGGGCGGTCCCCGACGACCTCACCGGTGTTGGCGTTGACCAGCACCTGGTAGGTCCGGCCGCCGAAGACGTACGAGGCGATCCACAGCGGCAGCAGCATGAGCTTGAACATCGTCGCCGCGTACTGGACGTTCATGACCTGGATGCGCTGTTCGTCGCCGCCGATGTCGGCGCGGACGTCACCCTCGATGACCTGCCCCATGGAGGACTTGGCCTGGCCGAGACCGGTGTCGGGATCGACCTCGTACCGCAGCGCCGAGTACCCCGCGAGGTACTCGGGTTGGTAGGCCCGCGCGTCGCGCAACGTCCAGGGCCCCATCTTGTCGAGGGTCTCGGCGTCGAGGCGGTGGCTGGCGGGGATCAGGACGTCGTCGAACGCACGCGAGACGCGGCCGGCGGCGTCACGCCACCGGGTGTGCCGCTCCTGGTAGGTCTCGGTGCGGGTTCCGCCCTTGCCGTCGGGCACCGTGCGGGTCCGCGTGACGTAGTAGTAGTCCCCGCGCTGGCCGTCGTACTCGGTGGCGGTGCGGGCGTCGTAGGTCCAGTGCGGGATGTACGTCCCGCGGATCTGTTCGGTCGAGCCGACCTTCTTCAGAGCCGAGGGCGCGAACCGCCGCGAGCGGACCCACGTGCGGAAAGCCCCGTTCGCACCGGCCTTGTCGACGTGGAACGGCACCACGGCCTCGGGGGCGATGAGGCCGTCGGGCTGCGTCTGCGCGATGAGCACCCCGCCGCAGAACTGGCACAGCCTGGCGATGTCGTCGGTCTCGGTCTGGGCCCCGCAGTTGCGGCAGACCAGGACCTGCTCGCCGATAGTGGCCACCGGCTTCTTCGGCAGCGCGGCCCAGTCGTCGTAGGAGTGTTCGTCGATCGTGCCCTCGGCCGCGATGTGGACGATCGTGCCGCACGCACCGCACCGCATCTCGGTCGTGCCGGGGACGTACGCGACCTGGGAACCGCAGGTGGGGCAGGCGAAACTGCGCTGGCCGGCCGCGGGGGCCGCCACCGTCGTCGTGCGGGCGGGCGACGCCGGGACCGTCCCCGGCAGCGGCGGTGGGACGGCGGGCGGGGAGG
>NZ_JBTJEQ010000054.1:0-31709 GCF_054456675.1 Jatrophihabitans sp. YIM 134969 | reverse complement strand
GGTGCGCGCCGCTGCGACCGCCGCCGCCGCGCTACCCGCGGCGGCCACGGGCGACCCGCGCTCCCAGAAGTACTCGAACAGCGCGCACAGCGCCTCGACCATCGGCCGCGACTCGGTGCGCAGGGCCTCGACCCGCAGCGGGTCCAGTTGCAGGGACACCAGCGCGAGGTCGTGGTCGGCGATGGCGAGCTTGACCGGCAGGTCGGCGACCACCCGGGCCTGCTCGCCCTTGCCGGCGAGGGCCTGCGCCTCGTCCCAGGCACCGGGGATCTCGAAGCTCGCGGCGGCGTAGACCGCGCGCCAGCTCACCCCGCGGTCGAGGACGACCGGCTGCAGCGGGTTCTCCGAGGCGGACACGTACGGCGGCCGGTCGAAGGCGAGGAACTGGTCCCGGGCCTGGTGCTGCACCCGGACGTAGGTCGCGGCGACGGCGTCGGGATCGGCCAGCACCACCGTCGCCCCGTTGCCGGTGCCGCGGTGACGCGCGCTCTCGAACAACTCGGCCAACACCGGCACCTGCGCCCGGACCCGGTCCAGCTGTTCGCTGTGGCGGTCGGCGAGCGAGCGCAGCGCGACGCGGGGGTCCACCGGCGCGAACGTCGAGTCACCGCCGGCGAGCGCGGCCACCAGCCCGGCCGCGCGCAACTGGGCGGCGCTCGCCGCGACCGGGTTCGGGTCCTCGCCGAGTTCCTCGGCCAGTTGCGCGACCGTGGCCACCCCCGAGCGCACCAGCAGCCGGTACAGCCGTTCGGCGTCGGGGTCGATGCCCAGCAGACCGAGCATCGGTTCGGTCACCGGCTCAACGCCGCTTCTCCGCGGCCCGCGTCGCGGCCCGGCCGATGATGAGCTGCTGGATCTGCGAGGTGCCCTCGTAGATGCGGAACAGCCGCGCGTCGCGGTACAGCCGCTCGACCGCCACGCCGCGCATGTAGCCCATGCCGCCGTGGACCTGCACCGCGCGGTCGGCCGCGCGGCCGACGGCCTCGGACGCGAAGTACTTGCAGACGCTGGGGTCCTCGCGTCGACCGGTGCCGGCGTCGATCTCTGCGGCACACCGGCGGACCATCGCCTCGGCGGCGTAGAGATCGGTCGCGGTGTCGGCGATCAACGCCTGGATCAGCTGGTGGTCCGCGATCCGGCTGCCGCCCTGCTTCCGGTCCAGGGCGAAGGCGGTGGTCTCGTCCAGCAGGCGCCGGATCATCCCGACGCAGATGGCGGCGACTCCCAGTCGCCCCCGGGCGACCGACGCCATCGCGATGCGGTAGCCGTCGTCGCCGCCGATGCGGGCGTCGGCGTCGAGGCGCACGCCGTTGAGGTACACCTCGGCGGTGATGCTGCCGCCCTGGCCCATCTTGACGTCCTTGGGCCCGATGCCGACGCCGGGCGTGTCGGTCGGGACGGCGAAGACCCCGATCGGACCAGGGTTCGCGTCCTCGTCGACGGTGCGGGCGAACACCATGACGACGTCGGCCGCGGGTGCGTTCGTGATCCAGCGTTTGGTGCCGTCCAGCACCCAGCCGTCACCGTCGCGTCGCGCGGTGGTGGTGAGCGAGGACGGGTCGGACCCGGCCTCGGGTTCGGTGAGGCCGAAGCTCGCGATGATCTCCCCCGCGGCGATACCCGGCAGCCACCGCTTCTTCTGCTCCTCGGTGCCGGTCTCGACGAGGATCTGGCCGGCGAGTCCGTTGTTGGTCCCGAACATCGACCGGAACGCCGGAGCGGCGTAGCAGACGGTCATGACGAGCTCGACCTCCTGCGCCATCGTCAGGCCCAGGCCGCCGTACTCCTCGGGCAGCGCGAAGCCGAACAGCCCCATCGCGGCCGCCTGCTCCTTGAGCACCGCTGGCATGACGTCCTGCTCGTCGAGTTCGGTCTCGCGCGGGATCACCTCCTGCCGCACGAACCGGTCGATCTCCGCGAGCACCTGGGTGAGGTCGGCGTCGTCCACGCCGCCCATCATCCCCGTGAACCACCGCCGCGGTACGGGAAGATCCGTGCTGTGGGAGACATCGCCGCGACCTACGCCGACCGCTCGGTCATCGCCCGGTTGGCCGCCGCCCTGCTCGCCGTGCAGGCCTGGTCCGCCCGCACGGGCGTCACCGACCCGGCGGCCGAGCAGCTGCAGGGCGTGCTGTGGGCGTTTCCCACCGTCGGCGGACCGACGTTCGGGCCGTGGCACGACCGGTACGAGACCGATCCGCTGCGACGCGACATCGCGGGTCTCGAGGCGGGTGAGCCGGTCGAGGCGGTCGCCCGTGTCCAGCGGGCCGCGACGGCCGCCGGCGTGTCACCCGCGCCGCTGCTCTCCGGGCTGCTGCACGCGAGCGGGATCGTGGGCGACAACCTGTTCGCGGCCGTCGACCACACCCGCACCCTCGAACACCTCCACGCCGTCGAGGTGCTGGTCGCCCGCGACGGCGTGGATCTCGTGCCGGCGTCGACCTTCCCCGACCAGGCGGCCACCGACTTCCACGGCTGGGGGAACCCGGTGGATCCCGCGACCGTGGAGCGGTGGCGCGCCCGGACCGTCTAGTCCGCCGTGCCGTGCGGGGTGGCGGTGGTGGTGAACCCGGTTCGGGCGGGCGCCGCCACCGGTGAGGCCGCGTTGGTGGTGCGCACCGCGACCAGGCCACCGGCGAGGGCCGGGACGACGAACGACGTCGCGATCACGCCGTCGGCGTTGGCCCGCACGACCGCGAGGACCACGGACGAACCGTTGCCGGCTGCACCGATCAGCGAGACGTCCTGGTTCGGGCGGTAGCCCGAACCCTGCGCCGACACCGTCTCACCGGGCGTGGCCGTGGTCGACGACAGCACCAACGTCGAGCGCACCGTCGAGGGACCGGCCGCGGCCGGGTCGACGACGGAGAACGCCGACGTGACCGGCCGCTGGGACTTCGCCCCGGTCGCGGTCAGCGCGTAGGTGCCGGCCGCCGTCCGGCTCGGCACCGTGAGGGTCGCCGCGATCCGCCCCTGGGCATCGGCCGTGACCGTGGTCGTCGCGGTGATCGGGGTGGACAGGGCCACCGTGACCTTCTCCGAGGGCGTGAACCCGATCCCGGTGGCCGTGAGCCTCGCACCCGGCGAGACCGTCGACGGTGAGACCGCGACCGCCTGCTGGGCGGGATCGCGCACCACGACCCGGAACGCCTTCGTGGTGCTGGACGCACCGTCGCTGACCGTGACGTGCACGGTGTAGGTGCCCGCCTCCCGCCAGGTGTGCGAGCCGGTGATCCTGGCGACCCCGGCCGTGACCGTCACGGTCGCGTCGGCGGTCACGGACTCGTCACCCCACTGCACCCGGGCGGTGCGCGGGCCCTCGGCCCCACCGGTCGCCCGGCCGAGCGTCAGCGCGGTGCCGACCCCGGTGGTGGCCTTCGCCGGCTGGCTCGGGGTCAGCTGCAGCGGCGCCGTCGGCGTGCCGTTGTCGGCGATGGCGAACAGGTGGACCCGGAGGTCACCCGCGTCGCCCGGCTGGTCCGGCATCGTGACGCCGGTGAGGGTCTCGCCCGCCGGCAACGCGATGGACGGTCCTGCGAACAGGTAGGGCTTGGCACCGTCCTTGCTGCCGTGGTTGAGGCGGTAGGCCGAGGCCGCGACCGACGTGAAGCCGTCGGGCACGGGGGATCCGCCGCCGCCGAGGGTCCAGTCCGGGAAGTCCATCGCGACCTCCTGGCTGGTGCCGTCGCTGAAGCGCAGCGTGGCGGTCGTGGTGTTCGTCCCCTGCGTTCCGGCGCCCACGAACGCGATCTGCGTGGCGTCGTCCGGCACCGTGACGGGCACGGTCTGGCCGTTGCCCGCGGCGTTGTCGGGCTGGCCCGCGGCGACGGCCGGGAGCACGAAGTGCAGGTCACCGCCGGGGACGTCGATGGTCGTGCCCTGCACCGCGCCGGCCGCGGCGAGCGCCTGACGCGAGTAGCTGTACCCGACGCCGTCGCAGTCGACGGCCACACCGTCGTCGGCGATGCAGACACTGTCGAAGCCCGCGACGATCCCGCTGGTGGCGGCGATCGCGACGCTGACACCGACCTCGGCCGTCACCGTGCGCTGCCCGTTCGACACCGTCACCGCCACCCGGTACCAGCCGGGCTCGTCGTAGGTGTGCGAACCGGCGACGGCGTAGGTGTCGAGCTGGCCCGGAGTGAGGGTGCCGCCCGAGGTGCGGCCGTCACCCCAGTCGATCGTGGCCGTGTACGCCGAGGCCGGGCGACCGGCCGCGCCGAGGAAGGTCGCGAGCGTCGCACTGGTGGGCGAGCCGACCCGGGCCGTCAGGGACTGCGTCGTCGGTGTGATCGCGAGCGTGTTCGTGCCCGAGGACCCCGGCGCCACCAGCAGTTCGACCTCCGACAGCGAGGTCGTGCCGGTGCTGTTCAGCAGGAGCCGGTACATCCGGTAGGCGCCCGGGTGGGCGACGGTGAACGGCCGTGTCTGGTTACGCCACCGGAACTCCTGCGCGGTCCGGGTGTCGACCGTGGTCCAGGTGCGTCCGTCCTGCGACGCCTGCACCGTCCACCCGGTCGGGTCGCCCGCGGCCGTCCCCGAGGTCAGCGTGTACATGTCGACCCGTTGCGACGTGCCGCGGGTCTTCCAGGTCAGGGCCGGGACGGCGCCACTGAACGTGGCTTGGGTGGCCTGGTCGTCGTCGGTGAGCGCGCTGACGTCCTGTCCGTTGCTGGCCTTGAAGCTGCCGACGCCGGGAGTCGTCGCGTCCTCGTCCGGACGCGGCGGGGTGGCACCGGTGGTGGGCGAGGTCGGCACGTCCTTGCTGCCGGTCCCCCACGCCGAGGGCTTCGCACCCATGGTGAAGTCGAGGCGGGCGTTGCCGGCCAGGTCCTGCGTCGTGACCGAGGTCGACGAGTGGGCCTTGCCGTTGACCTGCAGCGACTGCACGTAGATGTTGCGGTCGCTGTTGCCGTCCGCCGTGATCGTGAGGTCACCGTTGCTGCGGTGCACGGTCGCGCTGGTGAACAGCGGGCTGCCGATCACCCAGTTCGGCGAACCGGATTGCAGCGGGTAGATGCCCAGCGATGAGAGCACGTACCAGGACGACATCTCGCCGTTGTCCTCGTCGCCGGGGTAACCCTGGCCGATCTCGCTGCCGACGTAGAGCCGCTGCAGGATCTCGCGGACCTTGGCCTGCGTCTTGTACGGCTGCTGCACGTAGTCGTACATGTACGGGATGTGGTGCGAGGGCTGGTTGCTGTGGCCGTACTGGCCCATGCGCACCGCGCGGGCCTCGAGCATCTCGTGGATGACCCCGCCGTACCCGCCGGGCTTGTCGGCGAGCTCGGGGGTGGAGAAGAACTGGTCGAGCTTGGTCGCCAGCGCGGCCCGGCCGCCGTAGAGGTCGGCCAGACCCTGGCCGTCCTGCGGCGCGTGGAAGGCGAAGTTCCACCCGTCGGTCTCGGTGTAGACGCCACCCCACGACTCGGGGTCGTAGTCGGCCTTGCTCTGGTTCCAGGAACCGTCGGCGTCGCGACCCTGGAAGAATCCGATGGACGGGTCGAACAGGTTGACGTACTGCCCGGCCCGATCGGCCAGGTACGCCGCGTCGTCCTTCAGTTCCTGACGCCGTGCCGACGGGGTACGCGGGTCCGCCGCCAGGGCGGTCGCCATCTGCGCGAGCCCGGCGTCGTTGATGTCGCCCTCGAGCTGCCAGGACACCGACTCCGAGGTCGAGGTGTCCGTGTACTTCTGGAAGATCGAGGTCGCGAGGCCCTTGCGGCCCACGCCGCTCTGGGTCGGCATCGTCGTCGCGTTCTTCATCGCGGCGTCGAACGTGGCCAGCGGGTCCTTCAGCGGGACACCGCGCAGGTAGGCGCCGGCGAACGCGACGTCACTGCTGGTCCCGGTCATGAGGTCGGCGTAGCCCGGTGAGGACCACCGGGCGATCCACCCGCCGTCGCGGTACTGCTGGGTGAAGCCGTCGACCAGGTCGGCCGCGACCTCCGGGTACAGCAGGGAGTAGGCGGGCCAGACGGTCCGGTACGTGTCCCAGAAACCGTTGTTGACGTAGACCTTCCCGCGCTTCACGGTGGCGGAGGTACGGGTGTCGGACGCGGGGCCGGTCATGGGCAGCACCGGGCTCGCGTACTGGTACGCCGGCGCCGCGGCGGTGCCGGTGTTCTCGAACTGCGAGTTGGGGTACAGGTTCAACCGGTAGAGGCTGCCGTAGAGGGTGCGCAGCTGGTCGTCGGTGGCGCCGCCGACCGTGACCACTCCGAGCCGCTGCTGCCAGGCCGTGGTGGCCGCCTGCCGCACGTCGTCGAAGCTGCGGCCGGTGAGCTCGAGCTTCGCGTTCCTGCGCGCCTGGTCGAGACCGATGAACGAGGTCGCCATACGCAGCTCGACGGTCTTGGTGTCGAACGTTGCATACTGCGACGACGGCGCGTTGGCACCGGCGGCCGTCCCTTGGGCCACGGGCTTGGCCGAGAACGTGCCGGCGAAGAACATCCGGCTGCGGCCGGCCGAGAGGCCGCTGCCGTTGTCGACCCAACCGGTCACCGTGCCCGCGGCGGGGTCGACGGTGAACTTCCCGTTCTGGTCGACGGTGTCGAACACCAGCGAGCCGGTGGTCGCGGGGAACGTGAACCGCATGGCGTAGCCGTGGTCCGTGGGCGTCATCTCGGTCGTGAGGCCGTTCTGGAACCCGACCCGGTAGTAGTCGGGTTGCGCGGTCTCGTCGGCGTGGCTGAACGCCAGCGCGCGACCGGACGGGCTGCCCGTCGGGGTCGCCGACGCCGACGGCATCACCGAGAGCTGGTTGCGGTCACCCATCCAGGGACTGGGCTCGTGCGAGACCGAGAACCCCTGCAGCGTCGGCAGGTTCTGGTCGTTGTTGGCCTGCTGGTAGTAGTACTCCCAGCTGTTGGACGAGGCGTCGGTGACCGGCGTGAGGAACGTGAACCCGTTCGGCACCGCGGTGATCGGCAGGTTGTTCCCGCGCGAGAACGAGCCCGAGGCGTTCGTGCCGCGCCGGGTGTCGACGACGTGCGTGAGCGTCGAGGTGTCCAGCGTGGGCGGTGCCGGGTCGATCGCGATGTCGTCGACCCAGCCGCCGAAGGCGGTCCCGACCGTGCCGGTGGGGTCGTCGTAGGCGAGCAGCACGCGGTCGATGGTCTTGCCGGCGGCGACGGCGCCGAGGTCGCTCGACTCCCGGTTCCACTGGTCGGCGTAGAGGATCTTGCCCTGTCCCTGCCTGGCAGCGGTGAGACCGATGCCGTGCTGGTCGACCGGGCCCAGCTGCGAGAGGTAGGTGCCGTCGGTGAAGTGCAGGTCGATCGCGGCGAAGGTCGACGGGTACGTGGGGTCGTCGTCGGTGTACGCCGGGATGATGGTGTACCGCAGCTGCGTCTTCGGTCCCACCGTGACGGCGAGCCCGTCCTGGATGACGTTGGTCTCGTACACGCGCCCGGTGGCGGTCTGACGCCCGGCGTAGCGGTACGCGTGCAGGCCGGTGAAGCCCGCCTGCTCCTTGATGTTCAGGCCCTCGGTCGGGCCGTCGCCGGTGGCCGTGACCATCGGGCCGGGGCCGGCCGCGGCGCCCGCGGCGGTGAGGTCGAGGTCCGCGAGCTGCAGGACCCGACCGGCGTGCGGTGCCGTGACCGCGAGTCGGTACCAGCCGTAGCTCGCGGGCTTCGCGATGCCGAAGGTCGCCCGCTGACCCCGCTTCGCGAACGTCTGGTCGCGGCGGGTGTCGAGGGTGGTGAACGTGGTGCCGTCGGTCGAACCCGAGAGCGTCCACGCGGCCGGGTCCCGGTCCGGGGCGTCGGCGGCCGAGGTCAGTGCGTAGCCGCTCACGGCCGTAGGTGTGGTCAACCGGTAGGTGACGCTCGCCGAAGGCACGAGCGCCTGCCAGCGGGTCGCCGGGTCGGCGTCGGTCAGGGCGCTCGGCCCGCCTGCGGCCCCGTTGCTCGCCGAGGCGGTCACCGCGGTGGCGGGCGAGACCACGCTCGTGGCGGCGGGGTCGGTCGGCCCGCTGATCCCCCGGCGGACACGGTTGCCGTCGGCGCCGGTCTCGACCTGGGTCGAGACGGCTGCCGGGTCCGAGGACTCGAACGAGGTGGCGAAGGAGCCGGGTGCGGCGGCCGCGGCCGGTGCCGGGCTCGCGGCGACCAGGCCGGCGACGAGCACCGCGGGGACGGCGAGCGCGACGGCGCTGAGGCCGCCGAGACGTCGGGAGCTGTGGGGGTCGGACGGGGACATGCGTGGTTCCTCTCGCGGGACGGCGCCACGGTGCGCGCGTCCGGTGACCTTGTCCGGGTTTGACAGCGTTGTCAAGATTCGCCCAGGATGAGCCCGTGACCCGGACCGAACGGCCGCGGCCGACCATGGCCGACGTCGCACGCCTCGCCGGCGTCAGCCTGAAGACGGCCTCCCGGGTGCTCAACGGCGAGCCGCACGTCGCCCACGCCACCGCGGCCAAGGTCCAGACCGCCGCGGACGAGCTCGGTTTCCGTCCCAACGTCATCGCGCGGGAACTGCGTCTGGGCGCTCGTTCCAGCACCGTCGGGTTGGTCATCGGCGACGTCGCGAACCCCTTCTACGCCCGCCTGGCCCGTGGCGTCGAGCGTCGCCTGCGCGCCGAGGGTCTGCAGCTGGTGACCGCCTCGAGCGACGAGGACCCGGCGTCGGAGCGGGCCTTGACCACCGAGATGCTGGAACGACGCGTCCGCGCCCTGCTGCTGGTCACGTGTCTGCCCGACCACGCGCACCTCGAACACGAGCGACGCCTCGGTGTCCCGGTCGCGTTCCTCGACCGACCGCCCCGTGGCCTCGACGCCGACGTCGTTGCACTGGACAACGAAGGTGGCGCCCGCCGGGCCGCCGAGCACCTGCTCGCCCACGGTCACCACCGGATCGGGTTGGTCGGCGACCTCTCACGGCTGCCGACCCACCGTGAACGCGTCGCGGGCTTCTCGGCGGCCATGACCGCCGCCGGCGTCGCCGACTGGGAACGGCTGGTGCGCACCGATTCCCACGACAGCGACGCCGCCGGACAAGCCGTCCGAGACCTGTTGGCCCAACCCGATCCGCCGACCGCGTTGTTCACCACCAACAACCGCATCACGGTCGGCGCGTTGCGCGCGCTCGCGGACGTCGCGTCGCCGCCGGCGCTGGTGGGCTTCGACGACTTCGAACTCGCCGACCTGCTGGGCGTCACCGTGGTGGCGCACAAACCCGAGGAGATGGGTCGGCTCGGCGCCGAGGTGCTCATCGCCCGGCTCGACGGCGCGGAGAACGCCGCCGCCACCACCCGTCTGCCCGTCCACCTCGTGCCCCGAGGTTCGGGCGAACGCCCACCCCGCTGACCTGCAGTTCCCGACGATCCGCCGTCCTCGACAACGCTGTCACCGCAAAGGATCCCGCTGATGCCCCGCACCCTCCTCCCCGCTGCTCTCGCCGTCCTCGCGCTCGGCGCGGCCACCGTCACCGGTGTCGCCGTCTCGACACCCGCGTCCGCCGCCCCCGCCGCCGACCCCCTCTCGCTGGTCAACCCGTTCATCGGGACCGAGAACTTCGGCAACACGTTCCCCGGTGCCAGTGCGCCGTTCGGCATGGTGCAGGTCAGCCCCGACACCGGCGGGCAGGGCGGGTACGACCACTCCGCCTCCCGCCTCTACGGCTTCAGTCAGACCCACCTGTCCGGGGTCGGCTGCGGGGTCGTGGGCGAACTGCCGGTCATGCCGACGACCGGTGCCGTGACCTCCACGGACGTCAACACCTACGGCTCGGACTTCTCGCACGACGACGAGCAGGCGACGCCGGGCTACTACCGGGTCGGGCTCTCCTCGTACGGCATCGACGCGGAGCTGACCGCGACCGACCGCACCGGGTGGCAGCGGTACACGTTCCCGGCCGGCGGCCAGCACAACGTCCTGTTCAACACCGGCAAGGCCAACATGCCCGTGCTGGACAGCGACATCCGGATCGTCGACGACCACACGCTCGAGGGCAAGGTCCACGACGGCGGCTTCTGCGCCGGCCACGACGACCACACCGTGTACTTCACGGCGACGTTCGACCAGCCGTTCACCGCGACCGGCACGTGGGCGGGCGGGGAGCTCACTCCCGGCTCCCGCGCGGTGGCCAACGGCGCCGGTGACCGCGGCGCGTGGGTGACGTTCCCCGGCGCGACCACACAGGTCACGGTGAAGGTGGCCTTGTCGTACACGGGAATCGCCGGCGCGCGGAAGAACCTCGCGACGGAGACCGGAACCGGGTTCGACTTCGACGCGACGCGGGCGGCCCTGACCGACCGGTGGCGGAAGCAACTCGCCCTGGCCACGGTCACCGGCGGCTCTCGTGACCGTCAGATCGCGTACTACTCGGCGCTCTACCACGCGATGCTGCACCCGAACCTGTCCGGCGACGTCGACGGGAAGTACTTCGGCTTCGACCGGAAGGTGCACACGGCGAAGGACTACACGCCGCGCGCCAACTTCTCGTTGTGGGACACCTACCGCACGCAGAACCAGCTGCTCGAACTGCTCGCACCGTCGGTCGCGCGCGACAACGCCCTGTCCCTGCTGGCGATCGGCCGTGAGGGCGGGTGGCTGCCGCGGTGGGCGCTGGCCGACAGCGAGACCAACATCATGACCGGCGACCCGGTGACGCCGACGCTCGTCGAACTGTGGTCGAAGGGGTTCCTCGCCGGCCACGAGGCCGAGGCGTACGGGATGTTGGAGAAGTACGCGACCCAACTGCCGCCGGCTGATTCGCAGTACAACGGCCGCGCGGGCGTCGCGTACTACGACAAGCTCGGCTACATCCCGTTCGGGCTCGAACGCGGGGTCGACTGCCCCGATCACGGCGGTGACAACGACTGTGCGCACCCGGCGTCGGCGACGTTGGAGTACTCGGCGGCGGACGCCGCGCTCTCGACAATGGCGGCCGCGCTCGGTCACCGCGCCGACGCGACGATGTTCGCCGAGCGGGGCCGGTGGTACCGCAACCTGTGGGACGGCCGGATCCAGCAGTTCCGTCCGCGTCTCGCCGACGGCACCTTCCTCTCCCCGTACGACCCGGTGAGCGGTGACACCGCCTTCCACGAGAGCGGCGCGAACCAGTACACCTGGTTGGTACCGCAGGACATGGGCGGTCTGGTGACGCTGCTCGGTGGTCGGAAGGCCGCAGCGGCTCGGCTCGACACGTTCTTCGCGTACCCCTCGCTGCTCACCGATCCGGCGGACACCGCGCGCACCGCCTGGATCAGCTCGCCGTACGACTACTACGGCAAGGCGACGTACAACCCGAACAACGAACCCGACCTGCTCGCGCCCTACGCCTACCTCTGGGCGGGGCAGCCGGCCAAGACGGCGACCGTCGTCCGAGCCGCCTACACCCTGTTCACGACCGGGCCGGACGGCATGACCGGCAACGACGACCTCGGCGAGATGTCCGCGTGGTACGTCATGAGCTCGCTCGGCATCTACCCGACGATGAGCGGCTCCAACCAGTTCGTCCTGTCCTCGCCGCAGTTCCCGTCGGCGAACGTGACCATCGGCGCGGCCGGGAGCCGGCAGGGTGGGCGGTTGGTCGTCACCGCGCCGGGGGTGAGCGACACGGCCCGGTACGTCACCTCGGCCACGGTCAACGGCACGGCGACCACGCACGGTTGGGTGGGTTGGAACGCCCTCAAGCACGGCGGGTCGCTCGCCTACACGGTGTCGGAGCAGCCGTCGGCGTGGGCGACCGCGCCGTCCGACGTCCCGCCGTCGGTCGACGCCACCGCCACCGACGACCGGGTGCGCCTGTCCGCGACCGTCGACTCCGCCGCCGCCCCCACCGGTGCCCGTTCCGTCGTGGTCACGGCCCGGATCGTGGGTCAGTTCCCGGACTTCCGGGTGGTGCGGCAGAACACGACCCTGCCCGACGGGTGGTCGGCCTCGCCCGCCTCGAAGCTGACGGTCATGCGGTCGTCCGGTCTCCCGATCGGCGTGGACATCCCCGTCACGATCGGCATCCCGGCGAAGACCCCCGCCGGCACGTACCGGGTCGGGTTCACCTGGCAGACCTCGGGCACGGGCGTCGTCGAGGCCACCGCGACCGTCACGCTGTCGGACGTCGCCTGCGCGACGACCGGTGCACAATGCAGCGTTCCGCTGGCGTACGACGTCGACGGCACCGCGACGGTCGAGGCTCCCGACCAGGGGAACTTCGACGGCGGCGGCTGGAGCTACGACGCCGCGCTGCTGCCGGCCGCCGGTCCGACCACCGTGGCCGGCACCCGCTTCCTCGCACCGGACTCCACCGGCACCGCGCGCAACTTCCTCACCGCGCGCGGACAGCAGCTGGCGTTGCCGGCGGGTCGGTACACGTCGCTCGCCGTGATCGGCGCCGCGCACGGCGGTGACGTGTCGTCGTCGGTCGTCGTCACCTACACCGACGGCACCAGCGCCACCGTCCCGTTCGCGCTGTCGGACTGGGCGTCGTCGAACCCGCTCGCCGGCAACACGGCCGCCATCGCCATGGACCACCGCATCAAGGCGGGCCAGGGCGTCGACGGCCCGCCGGTCAACCTCTGGCGCGCCAACGTCGGCCTCGACGCCGCGAAGAAGGTGCAGGCGATCGCCCTGCCCAACTCCTCCGGCGCCGAGATCTGGGCGATGACGCTCGTCGCCTGACCGCCGGGGAACCCCCACCGTGAGAACCCCGCCCTCACAGTCAGACGAGCCGGGCGGCCGACCACATCGGGCGGGAGGCGCCGGGCAGCACGAGCTTCGGTTGCACACTGCAACGCCCCGGCTTGGCCTTGACGTAGACGCCCTCGGACGACGACCACGCCATCGCCGACGAATCCGGAGCGAACGTCGGACTCATCGCCTTCGCGTCGGCGTTCGTGACGCACAGCGGGGTGGGGGGACCGGGCGGCGTCCCGTGGCGGGCGTCGCCGTCCACCTGGTACCAGAGCACCGTCGAGTTCGCCCCGTAGCCGCGCACCAGACCGAGGAACCGGCCGTTCCGCGAGAGTTCGGCGTCAGCGAGGTCGGTGTCGTCGGCGTACACCTGGTGGTCGTCGAACCAGTGGACCGGCGCCGCGAGGCGGTTCTGCAGCATGACCTGGACGTTGTAGCCGCCGGACTGCAGGGTCCGGTTCGTGCCGATCCAGGACGGCGCGTGGTACTGCGTCGCCGCCCCCACGCTGGTGTCGAGCCGACGGGCGAGGGTGTAGCCGGTGGCGTACCGGACCAGGCAGGTCGGGTCGCAGTCGTACTGCACGAACGACCACGCGATGTACCGCCCGTCGGGCGAGATCGCGACGTCGGCGGGCGTGCCGTCCGCGTTGTGGCCGGACCCGAGCCGCAACGGCGGCGGGTCGATCCGGTTCAACACCTGGCCCTGCTGGGTCATGCGGACGATCTCACCGAGCCGGCCCGCGGCGATGGTGCCGTCGTCGGCCTCGGACGGTGACGTGTACGGACGGTCCGCCGCGCCGTCGGTGGTGACGGCCCGCGCCCGCGACCCGTCCGCCCGCGCGATCCAGATGTTGTCGCCGCGCAGGTAGACGATGGATCCCGGCGGGACGGTCGCGGCGTCGGCGCGCGGCGCGACGGCGACGGCCAACGAGGCGGCGAGGCCGCCTGCGATCCCGAGGACGATGACGGTGCGACGGAACATGGTGGGACTCCCGGTTCTCGAGTGGACGGGATCCACCCTCACCGAGCCCGCTTGTCGTTCGCTGGCCGATCGCTTGCGCCGCCCCGACCCCGGGGCTACGTCGTGGCGGTGACGTACGCGCTGGTGACCGTGTTGCCGCTCGGGTCGCTCGCCACGACGCGGTAGTTGGTCGCCCCACTCGGAGCGCTGGTGTCCTGCAGGGTCACGGTCCCCTTCTGCCAGAACGTGGCGGACACGCTCGTGCGGGCGGCGACCGTGGTGCCGCGCATCAGGGAGTAGGTCAACACCAGGTCGTCCTCGTCCCAGTTGGTCGGCACGGTGACGGTCACCGCGCCCGGCCGGGCGGAGGTCACGGTCGGCTTCCACTCGTTGCCGCTCAGGCGGGGGCCTTCCTTCGACGGCGTCACCGACGGGAGGGCGAAGCGGGCGAGGCCCTGCTGGCCGAGCCCGTTGACGGTCGGGAACTCCCCGCCGAGCAGCACGTACCTGTCGGTCCCGGTGACCGTCCACGCCGCCTGCGAGATGCCGGTGTACGTGCCCGGGGTGAGGGTCGGGAACCAGTTCTGCATCGCCGGCGCGGGCGTCCCGCCCCAGTTGGCGTACGGCTCCCCGTTCAGCCACGGGTTGAGCGTGCCGCGGGCGTCTGGCGTCCACGAGAGCGCGAAGTGGTGGGTGCGGGGGCTGGTCTCGGGGAACCCGCCGACCCGCGCGCAGTCGTGGGCGTGACCGACGCTGTAGACCGCGGCGCTGCTGGCGTACACGCCGTAGGTGTCGCCGTGGCAGTCCTGCACCCAGGTGAGCGCGCCCGTCGCGATGTTCGCCGCGAACACGCCTTCGAGGTTGCCGGCCGAGGTGTTGGCGTACACGTACCCGCCCCCGTAGACGTTGGTGGCGTCGTGGGTCAGGGAGAGGATCGCGGCGGACTTGCCGGAGTCGTAGACCCGGGTCGAGGCGGCCCAGCTCAGGCGGGCGCCGGTGTCGGCCGTGACCTGCGCGAGGCCGCGAGCCGTCGAGCCGCCGACGTTGCCGAACGCCCCGCCGAGGTACACCGACTTGCCGTCGGGCGAGAGGGTCATGGCCTGGATCGTGTTGTCCGCGTTGGGGTTCCACGGCAGCAGCGCGCCCGTGTACGCGTCGAACGCGGCGCCGCGGTTGCGGGCGACCGACCCCACGGTGGTGAACGCGCCTCCGGCGTACACGGTCGTGTTGGTGACGGCGAGCGCCTTGACGTTGTAGCCGATCTTGGGCGCGAAGCTGGTCAGCAGGGCGCCGGTCGAGGTGCTGAACGCGGCGATCCGGTTGCGGGCGACACCCCCGACGGTGGTGAACTGCCCGGCCACGTAGACGCGGCTCCCGTCGGGCGTCACGGCGATCGCGTAGACCTGGTTGTTCATGACGGGGGCGAACGAGGTCATGGCACCGGTGGTCAGGTCGTAGGCCATGAGGTTCGCGCGTGGGACCGTCTGCGTCCCGGCCGCGGCGCCGGCCGGGCGAGCCTGGGCGAAGCTGCCGCCGACGTAGACGGTGTTGCCCGCGACGCCCTGGGACCACACCACGCCGTCGACCTGGGCGGTGGGCAGCGACTGGGCACTCACGGTGCCCGACGACGGCTGCACCACCGGGGCCGGGCCGGTCGCGGCGGCTGCCGGCGGGGCGGCCGCGAGAGCGGCGATCCCGGCTGTCACCAGTGGCACGACCAGCAGTCCGGTGGCTCGTCGACGACCTGACCCGACACTCGCACCCATGCCCGACGTCCCCCGTTCTCCGCTGTTCAGTGAAAGCTTCTCCAGGAAGAGAATCACGGAGAAACGGCACCGGCAAGATGAAAGTCCCGTTTGTGGCATTTCTTGAGCGAATTCTAACCTTTCACACCGTTCTCACCGGGTGGGCGCCGGGGCGGCCCCAGGAGTGGCACTCCGCCCCGGCGGCGCGTCAGGCGGCGCGGACGCGGCGGACGAGCTCCGCGACCGCCGCATCCGCGGACGGGCGTCCGTCGCTGTCGGCGCGGATCGCGGTGGCCGCAGCACTGAAGGACGGCTCGGCGAGGACGCGGGCCACCGCGGCGCCCACCTCGTCGGGCCAGCGGACCACGAGGGCAGCTCCGGCGGCGGCCGCGCGCTCGGCGTTGATGAACTGGTCCGCTCCCTGCGGGACGAGGACGAGGGGGATGCCCTGGCTGAGCGCGGCGAGGACCGTCCCCGCTCCCCCGGTGCTCACCACCACGTCGGTCCCCTGGAGCAGCTCCGCCATCGGGCGGAACCGCTCGTAGTGGACGTGCTCGGTGTCGGCGGGGAGGTCGACGTCGGGCCGGACCCCCACGGTGGCCACGACCTCGACGCCGGTCTCGGGGAGGCTCGCGACGATGGCCTTGAGCATCGCGTCGTCGCCGAAGACCGTGCCGAGCGTGACGAGCACACGGGTCGACCCCGCGGCGGAGCCGGACGCCGGTGCCGACGCGCCCTCGCGCCGGTGGGGTTCGGGGCGCACCGGGACGAACAGCGGATCGGAGGTCCAACCGGGCGCCTGCAGGGGCGCGGGGACCGGGTCGAAGATCCCCACCGGCGGCTGCATCCCCAGCCCGCGGTCGGCGTAGCGCGACGCCACGACCGCGAACATCGGGGCGCTGAACTCGGTCGGCAGCTGCGGGCCGAACGCGACCAGCGCCGACGGGATGCCCACCGCGGCGGCCGCGAGCGGGCCGACGAAGTCGACTGCGTCGGAGACGACGACGTCCGGCGTCCACGCCCGGACCACGCCGAGGGCGTCGTCGATCGTGAGGTCGACCCGGGTGCCCGCGAACAACTCGGCCACCGCGTCCGGGTCGGGCGTTCCCAGCGGGTCGTGGCCGGGGATGCGCCGGACGACCTCGGCGAACAGGACGTCGGGCATGGGACCGGCGGCCAGGAACGGGACGTCGGGCAGTTCGGTGGCGACGACCGGGGCCATGCCGGCGCTTGTCATGACCGCGACGTCGTGTCCGGCCGCGCGCGCGGCGCGGGCCAGGGGCACGAGGGGCAGCAGGTGGCCGAAGGCCGGAACGGAGGAGAACAGGATGCGCATGACGTCCTTCACAGGGGTTCTGGTGGATGGACGTCCAGCGTCAGCCGCCACCCCACCTGCGCACCTCCGTGATTCTACGGGTTCCCGTCGGGACCACCTCCCGACCGGTCCGGTGGGTCAGAGGCCGCGCAGACGGCGCGGTCCGGTGTCGCCGCGCGTGACAGGCGGCGCGACGAGCACCTCAGCCGAGAGCACCGCGAGGCCGGCGGGCGCCGCCACCGCGTAGAGGTCGAGCGTGACGACCTCGGGCAGCTCGTCGGCGAGCCGTGAGAGCCGACCGGCGAGGTCCGCGAGGGCGCCGGTGTCGGCCGGGGGCAACCCGCGGTACCCGGTGAGCAGCGGAGCGGCCTTCGGCGACGCGACGAGCCGCGCGGCGTCCTCGACGGTCAACGGGACGACGGCGAAAGCCCGGTCGCCGAGCAGGTCGGTGGCCACGCCCCCCACCCCGAACGACACCAACGCGCCGAAGGAGCGGTCGTCGGTCAGGCCGAAGACGGTGTCGACGCCGCGCGGCACCATCGGCTGGACCGTCGCCTCGGCGCCGACGTCGGGCAGGTCCATCGACGCCCACGCCTCGTAGAGCGCCTCGGGTTCGTCGAGGTGCAGGCGGACCTGCTGACCCCCGGACTCGCGCCGCAACGCCACCGGCCACCCGAGTTCCGTTGCAGCGTGCAACGCTGCCGACGGGTTGTCGACACGCTGCGACGGCACGACGGCGATCCCGAACGCCCCCAACAGCCGGCTGACCTCCTCGGCCGACAGCTGCCGGCCACCCTCGGTCTCGTGCAGCACCTGACCGACCAGCTCGCGGGCGGGCAGCGGATCGACGTCGGGGAACGACACGGGCGTGCCGACGGGTTCGTCGCGCCACGCCGAGTACCGGACCGCCCGGGCGAGAGCCGCGACGGCCCGCTCCGGCGAGGGATAACTCGGGACCGACCCGTACGCCGGCGCCGCGACGCCGGGGTGGGCCAGGGCCTCAGGAACGCCGTCGAAACCGAGGAACGTCGACAGCACCGGCTTGTCACTGCCGGCCGCCGCCTCGCGCAGTTGCGCGGCGTAGACGTCGGCGGAGGTCGTCGCGAGCGGCGGCACGAACACCGCGATGACCGCGTCGCAGGCGTCACCGGCGAGGGCCTCGTCGAGGCCGGCGCGGAACGCGTCCGGTCCCGCCTCGGTGCCGATGTCGACGACCCGGCCCAGCTGCAGGTCGGCGCCGTCGAGGGCGTCGGCGACCAGCAGGGCGAGCGCGGTCGAGTTGCCGACGACGCTGACACGCGGCCCGCCGGGGCGGGGCTGGGTGAGCAGCAGCAGCGCGACGTCGAACATGTCGCCGGTGTTGTCGACGCGGATGACGCCGGACCGCTCGAACAGCGCCGCCACCGACTGTTCCGGTACCTCGACCGAGGTGTGTTGCAGGCCGGCCACCACACCCTGCCGCCCGCTCTTCACCGCGACCAACGGCTTGGTGCGGCCGAAGCGCCGGGCCAGCCGGGCGAACTTGCGGGGGTTGCCGAAGCTCTCGAGATACATCATCGCGAGATCGGTGCCTGGGTCGTCCTCCCAGAACTGCAGCAGGTCGTTGCCGGACACGTCGGCGCGGTTGCCGGCCGACACGAACGTCGACACCCCCAGCCCGCGCCGCGCGGCCTCGCCCAGCACGGCGACCCCGAGCGCGCCGGACTGGGAGAAGAACCCGGCTCGGCCGTGCAGGGGTGGCAGGGGCGCGAGCGAGGCGTTGAGCGAGACCTCGGTGTCGGTGTTGACGACGCCGAGGCAGTTGGGTCCGACGACCCGCATGCCGTCGCGTCGGGCCGCCTCGACGAGGGAACGCTGCGCGGCGCGGCCTTCCTCGTCGCCGCGTTCGCCGAAACCGCCAGAGATGACGACCAGGCTCTTCACCGAACGTTCCCCGCACTGTTCGACGATCCCGCCCACCGAGGCGGCCGGCACGGCGATCACGGCGAGGTCGACGACGTCGGGGATGTCGAGCACCGACGGGTGCGCCGGTACGCCGCCGATGTGTCGACGGGTGGGGTGCACCGGGTACAGCGGGCCCTGGAACCCGCTGCGGAGCAGGTTGCGGAAGACCGCCCCGCCGATCTTGTTCGGGTCACCGCTCGCGCCGATGACCGCGACCGATGCCGGGCGCAACAGTCGACGGATCGAGGCGGCTTCGGAACGGCGTTCGCGGTCACGGGCCACCGACTCGGTGCTCGCGGTCTCGCCGATGTCGAAGGCCAACTCGACCTCGGAGCCGTCGAAGTGACGGTCGGGCTGGTAGCCGGCGTCGATGAACACCCGCAGCATCTGACGGTTCTCGGCCAGCACCAGCGCCGTGAAGCGGGTCATCCCCCGCTCACGGCCGGCCGCCGCGAGGTGCTCGAGCAGGATCGAGCCGATCCCGCGGCCCTGCTGGTCGTCAGCGACGACGAACGCGACCTCGGCCGAGGTCGACCCGGGTTCACCCTCGTAGCGCCCGACGGCCACCAGGCGGTCGCCCAACCAGGCCCCGAACGCCACCCGGCGGTCGTGGTCGACGTTGGCGAACCGCTGCAGGTCGCGCGGCGGGATGGTCGGGTAGGCCGAGAAGTAGCGGAAGTACCGGGTGCGCGCGGAGAGGCCGCCGTGGAAAGCCACGATGGCGTCGGCGTCCTCCGGCCGGATCGGACGCAGGTGCAACACTCCGCCGTCGGCGACGACGACGTCCGCCTCCCAGTCCGGCGGGTACGCGGGGGCGGCGACGTCCGCCGTCGGGTTCTCGCTCACCGTCAGTCCCGCGGGTCGTCGGGGTCGAGCCCGAGCAACGGGTAGACGGCGTTGCGGGTGGCGCCGATGGAACGGTCGAGCCAGGTCTCGCCGCCCGGCATCCAGCCCTCGACCCGCAGGTCGGCGTGACCCGGCGGCAGTTCCCCGAACCGCTCCGGGAGGTCGTCGGTGACGCCGCGTTCGCGCAGGTGCGCGGTCCACGAGGCCGGGATCTCCGTGTCCATCGGCAGCACCGCACCGCTCGCCGCCGCCAGCACCTGGGTCCACGTCCGCGGGACGCACCGCACGATGTTGTAGCCCCCGCCGCCGACCGCCAACCAGCGACCCTCGGTGAGCTCGTGAGCGAGATCGTGGCACAGTGCAACAGCGCGGGCCTGACCGTCGACGGTGAGCCCGAGGTTCGCCAACGGGTCGTCGCGGTGGGTGTCGCACCCGCCCTGGGTCACGAGCACCTGCGGGGCGAAGGCCCGGACCGCGCCGGGCACGACCGCGGCGAAGGCGCGCAGCCACCCGGTGTCGGACGTCCCGGGCGGCAGGGCGACGTTGACCGCGGTACCGACGGCCTGACCGCGTCCGATCTCGGTCGGCAGCCCGGTCCCCGGGAACAGGAAGCGGGGGTCCTCGTGCAGGCTCACCGTGAGCACCCGCGGGTCGTCGAAGTACGCCGCCTGCACGCCGTCGCCGTGATGGACGTCGACGTCGACGTACGCGATGCGGGTGTAGCCCGAGGCGAGCAGGTGGTCGATGCCGAGCACGACGTCGTTGATGAGGCAGAACCCCGAGGCCGATCCCCGCATCGCGTGGTGCAGTCCGCCCGCCAGGTTGACGGCGTGGGTGGCGTCGCCCGCGACGATGGCCGCGGCCGCGGTACGGGTCCCGCCCGCGATGAGCGCGGCGGCCTCGTACATCCCCGGGAAGACCGGGTTGTCGTCGCCGCCGAGGCCGTAGCCGACGTACCCCGGCTCGGAGGACGCCTGCCGCAACGCGGCGAGGTAGTCGGCGTCGTGCACGGTGAGCAGTTCGGCCTCGGTCGCAGCGACCGGGGCGGTCACCTCGAGCCGGTCGAGCACGCCCGTCGCTCCGGCCAGGCGCATCGTGAGGTCCAGGCGCACCGGTGACATCGGGTGCTCGCCGAAGTCGTACCGGAGGTAGTCCTCACTCCACACCGCGACCGCTCGGCAGTCCACCACGAAGGGACCGTAGCCGACCGGGTTCAGATCCCCTCGCGGTGCGCGGCGGTGAGGAACTTCCACTGTGCGTCGACCGGCGCCACGGGGAGGCCGATCCGCTCCGCGGCGGCGAACGACCGGGCCCGCCACCGGTCGGCGAGGACGTCCTCGCCGGCGCGCGTCGCAGCCAGGGCACCGAGGCGGGCGAGCCACGGCTCGTACAGGCGCTCCCCGTTGCGGTCGATCTCGTCGAGGCCCCGCTGGACCGCGGCCACGGCCTCGGCCGGCCGCCCGGCCAACAGCAGGACGTCGGCCTGCAGGCCCCGCAGGAACGCGCGCGTCCCGAGGCTCGGCATGTGGTCGTAGGGCCGCAGCAGGTCGCCGATCGCGTCCGGCCGGTCCCCGGGCCGACGACGGCCGTGGGCCCACGCCTCGACGACGTCGACGTACACCGCGCCGTCGGTGGTGCCCGCGACCTGCTGGGCCGCACGGGTGCGGGCGACCGCGTCGAGCGCGCGGTCGGGGTCGCCGCGCATCCCCTGCCAGAGGGCGACGAGCAGGTTGATGTAGGTGGTGGTGTGCGCGTCGCGGCCGCCGATCACGTCGTCGTCGTCGAGTGCGGCGCCTTGGGCGGCGGCCTCGTCGTCGCGGCCGAGGAACGACAGCGAGGTGGCCCGGAACCACCGCGCGAGGCGGGCGGGATGGATGGGGAACGCGCCGGGCGGGACGGTCACCTCCGGCCGGGTGAGGAACGCGATGACCTCGTCGGCGCTGGTGAGCGCGTCGCTCACGCGTCCCGTGTAGAACAGCCGTTGCGTCCGGTTCACTGCCGACCCGAGGCGCAGGCCGTCGTGGTCCATGGCCTCACCCGCGACGCTCTGCTCCTCCTCGACCGCGGTCATCGCCGGCACGTCCATGCGGATGATCGCCTCGGCGTAGGCCGCCTGCAGCGCCACGAGCAGGTCGTCCGGGCGTCCGTACTCCCGCGCCAGGTGGACCGCCCGCGCGTGGTGCGACCGGGCGACGTCCGAACTCGGGGCGACGAGGTTGTAGAGGGAGTACAACCGCAGCCGCGCCGACAGTTCCGCGAGCGGGGCGTCCGCCCCCCGCAGACGTGACGCGAGATCGACGGCCCGCAGGAGCACCGCCTCGGCCGAGGCGAAGTCCCCGCGCGCGCGGGCGGTGTCGGCCTGCGTCACGCAGATCGCCACCGCGCGGGTCAACGCGTCGTCGCCGCCGGCGCCCGCCAGGTGGTACACGAGTTGGTCGGGGTCGCGGGGCACGCCGGGCGAGACCTCGCGGCGCGCGAGTTCGGCCGCCACCCGTGCATGGACCCGACGACGTCGCGCCGGGCCGATGGCCTCCAGCAGGGTCTGCTGCACCAGCGCGTGGGCGAAGCGGTGCACGCCGGGCGCCCCCGGCTCGGTGCCGAGCACGCCCGCCGCGGTGGCGCGGTCGACCGCCTCGTCGACGACGTCCTCGTCGCGGCCGCTCGCCGCCACGAGCACGTCGAGGTCGAAACTGCGTCCGACCACCGCGGCGGCGTCGAGCACCTCGCGGTCCGCCGGGTCCACCCGGTCCATGCGGGCCAGGACGACGGCCCGGACGGTGTCGGGTACCTCGGCGTTGGTGACCTCGACGTCGCCGACCGTCGGGCTGTCGGTGACGACCAGCCGCACGATCTCGCCGACGAAGAAGGGGTTCCCGTCGGTCCGGTCGACCAGGGCGGCGGACGTGGCGTCGTCGATGACGCTGCCGGTGCGGTCGGCGACGTAGTCGCGGACGTCGGCCGCGTCGAACCCCGTGAGGTCGATCCGCACCAGGCCACCGCCTCGGGCGAGACCTGCCAGCAGCGCTCCGGTCGTCGCCGACGCCTCGTCACTCGGCCACCGCACGCTCACCACCAGGGCGATGCCCGGGGCGTGCAGGTGGGTGACGAGGTACTCGGTGGTGCGGCGGCTGGTGGCGTCGGCCCAGTGCATGTCCTCGAGCACCAGGACGACCGGACGGGCTCGAGCGAGCCCGGTGAGCACCTGCGCCACGGCGTCGAGCACCCGCAGCTCGGAGCGTTCGAGATCGCCCACCACGTCGACCGGCGCGGAGCTGTCACGGTCGGGCACCAGGTCCGGGACCACGAGCGCGAGGATGTCGGCACCGGTGCCCGCCGCCTCGACGAACGCGGCCGGTCCGACCTCGGCGGCCAGCACCCGCAGGGCCTGGGCGAACGGCCAGAGGCGGGGCGCGCCGTCGTGCTGCCAACTGCGTCCCCAGGCGACCAGGGCGCCACTGCGGCGTGCGTGCGCCGCCGCCTCCTCCAGCAGCCGCGTCTTGCCGATGCCCGCCTCGCCGACCACCGCGACGGCGCGGAAACCCTTCTGGGCGGCGTCATCCAGCGTGGCGCGCAGCGTCGCCGCTTCCGCCGCGCGGCCGATCAGGGGCGGCGCACCGGGGGTGGTGTCGACGGTGTCGAGGACCTCGCTGCCGTCGACGCGGTCCATCGGAGGCGGTTCGGACGCGACGACCACCGGTGGCGTCGTCAGCGGCACGTCGTCGAGCGCGGGATCGCCGCGCAGCATCCGGGCGTGCAGGTCCTGCAACTCCCGGCCGGGGTCGACGCCCAGCTCGTCGGCGAGCAGTTCTCGCACCCGCGCGAAGTGGTCGAGCGCTTCGGCCTGCCGACCGGCGCGGTGCAGCGCCGTCATGTACAGCCCGTGGACCTGCTCTGCCAGCGGCGCGACGCGCACGAGGTCGCGCAGTTCGTCGAGGACGTCGTGGTGACGGCCGAGGGCGAGGTCGAGCTCCACCGCGAGCGTCTGGGCGCTGTGACGCAGCGAGGTCAGCCGTTCGGCCTCGCGCCGGGTCGTCGCGATGACGACGTCGGCGTACGGCTCGCCGCGCCAGAGCGCGAGGCCGGCCCGCACGGTCCGTGACGCCCCCCGTACGTCACCGCGCTCCCGGGCGGCGCGGGCGTCGGCCACCGCGGTGGAGAAACGCTCGGCGTCGACGTGGTTCCTGGGCACGGCGAGCCGGTACCCGGGGTGCTCGGTCACGATCGGCCAGCCGGCGTCGTCGTCGCCCCCGCCGGCCCGGCGGAACGCCGCCCGCAGCCGCGAGAGGTACGCCTGGACGGCGGTCACCGCCGAGTCGGGCGGGTCGCTGTCCCACACCCGGTCGAGCAGCGTGTCGAGCGGGACGACGCGGTCGCTGTCGACCAGCAGCGCGGCGAGGGTCGCCCGGCGGCGCAGCGGGCCGAGCTCGACCGGCTGCCCGGCGCGACGCACGACCAGGGGGCCGAGCACGTACGCGTCGACCTCGGGCCGCGCGGCGGGCGTGCTCACGGGACCGTTGCTCTCGGCACCGGTGCCGCGTCGCTGTCGGTGGGATCGCGAGGGTCGAGCGGGGCGGGCGGCGCCTCGGCCCGGTCGGGGCCCGGAGGCACGGTGCCGAGAGCCTGCGCGAGCAGGGTCGCGGCGTCGGGTTCGCTGCTCATGGCCCCATCCTGTCCCCGGAGCCTTGCGTCCGCCTTGCGTCCGCGCTCCCCACCCGCCGGGGTGTAACGCCAGCCTCACGCGACGCGCTGTCGTGGTGTACGAGGGGTCGGTGTGGCTGGGCCACCCCGAGGTCCAGCCGCACCGCTCGCACGACGCACCGGAGCACACTGGCGCGGTGGACGCATCCGACGACGGCTCGCCGGCTGATCCCGAGCGTCCACGCCTGTCCCGCCAGTCGATCGCCGATGCCGCCCTGCAGATGATCGACGAGCAGGGGGTGGCCACGGCCTCGCTGCGCGGTGTGGCGGCGCGGTTGGGGTACGAGCCGATGTCGCTGTACCGGTACGTGTCCAACCGCGACGACCTGTTCGACGCCGTCGTCGACCGGGTCGTCGACGAACTCGACCACGACCCGGAGGTCGAGGCCACACCGGTGCACGGTTGGCAGGACTACCTGGCCCGTCTGGCCCACGGCGTGCGGCGGTACGCCCGTGGCCACCCGCACGCGTTCCCGATGGTGGCGACCCGGCCGTCGCAGGCGCCCTGGATCAACCCGCCGTTGCGGTCGTTGCGGTGGATCGAGTCGATGATCACCGCCTTGTCCGACGAGGGGTTCTCCGACGACCAGGTCCTGTTCGTCTACCGCAGCTTCAACAGCTTCCTGCTCGGTTTCCTGTTGTTGGAGACCAGTGCCATGACGCTCGTCGACCCCAAGCCCGGCGACGGCGCCCTGTCGGCCTCCGCGGGCGGCGACGCCGCGGCCGTGGAGACGGCACTGCCGGGAGGGCTCACGCCGTCGCGTACCGCCGCGGAGCGCGAGGCCATCGCCGACGCGGAAACCCCCCACGAACAACTCGACCCCTTGGGCGGGAACGTGCCGGAGGACGAGTACCCGGGGGTGCACCGGCTCGCGGCGGGCCTCGCGGCCGACGTCTGGTCGGAGGAGTTCGACGCCGGTCTCGAGGAACTGATCGACCGGATCGGGAGATTCTCCGGAGTTTCCGGGTAGGACAGTCACAGGCACTTACACCGTAAGGCTGTGCCTGCGTGGGGGAGAAACTCCCGCGCCTGGTCGCGGGGGTCCGACCGTTGAACGCCATCGTCACCGACGTCTCGTCTCGTCCACCGGACCGAACATCCGTCCCTCCGGGCGACAGCCGGCGCCGCACCTGATCTGCGACCGGTCCAGACGACCGGTCGCCACCACATCACGTCGCTGATCGCGCCGTCTCCCCGCTCCGAGCGTGGTTCTTCCATGCCCGCAGCACTTCTCCCACGCCCGTCCGACGATCCCGTCGTGCACGGACACCTCGAACAGGAAGGCACCACCATGACTGCACCGAGTGTCGACGACCTCGTCGGCCACACTGCGATCGACCGGGACGGCGACAAGATCGGCAAGATCGGCCAGGTCTACCTGGACGACCAGACGCAGCAGCCGGTCTGGATCACCGTGTCCACCGGTCTGTTCGGCAGCAACGAGTCGTTCGCTCCGCTGTACGGCGCCACCCACGTCGGTGACGACCTGCAGCTCGGGGTCGAGAAGGCCCAGGTCAAGGACGCGCCGAACGTCGACGCGGACGGCCAGCTCAGCGAGGCCGAGATCGACGCCCTCTACACCCACTACGCGGGCTACCTGCAGTCCGGCTCCGGCCGGACCCAGCAGGTCGACGACCGGTCCGACGCCTCCGTCGACGGCGGCCGCGACGGGGAGTTCCGCGGCGCCGGCCACGACACGTCGGGCCCGAACACCGACGACGCCATGACCCGTTCCGAGGAGCGGCTGCACGTCGGCACCGAGAACGTCGAGGCCGGCCGGGCACGGCTGCGCAAGCACGTCGTCACCGAGAACATCAGCCAGACCGTGCCCGTCTCCCACGAGGAGGTACGGGTCGAGCGCGAGCCCATCACCGATGCCAACGTCGGCGACGCCCTCGACGGCCCCGCCTTGTCCGAGGAGGAGCACGAGGTCACCCTGCACGCCGAGCGTGCGGTGACCTCGAAGGAGACCGTGCCGGTCGAGCGTGTGCGCCTCGCGACCGAGACGGTCACCGAGCAGCAGCGGGTCGAGGAGCAGGTCAGCCACGAGGAGATCGACACGGTCGGCGTGACCGACACCGACCGCACCGACCGGTGACGAACGGCGCCGGGTGGTCGGGATCCGGGGGGATCCGACCACCCGGCGCGTCAACCGGCCACGACTCCCCCGCGCCTGAAGACAGGGGACGCCACGTGACGTCAGACCCGCCCGTGACGCCCGGGACGGCCGAGACCACGACGAGGGCCGAGACCTTGGCCGTCGACACCGAGTGGGTCGTGGCCGGTCGGGTCCGGGTGCGACGACGGATCATCACCGAACGACGCACCGTCGAGGTCGACGTGCACCGGGAGGTGCTCGAGATCGACGGGGACGACCTCGACTTCCACAACGGTCGACTCTTCGGCGTCGCAGTCGGCCCGACGATCCCGGACGTTCCGCAGCCACGACCACCGATCGTCCTGGTGCTGCGGGAGGAAGTCCCCCGCGTCGAACACGACCTCCGGGCCTACGAACGTGTCACCGTCACCACCGAGCGCGTCACGCGCACCGAGACCGTCCACGACGAACTGCGGCGCGAAGTGGTCGACGTCGACGTCGACATCCGTCGCGTGGAAACGCAGTCGCACTGAGTTCCACCGCATCACCGCTCGCACCCAACCAGGGGCGGGCTGACCAATGAGAGGGCGTCACACGATGGACCAAGCAATCGACACGACCACCGGCATCTCGAACGCGTTCTCGAACATTGCGGCGTTCGTCCCGAAGCTGGTGTTGTTCCTCGTCATCCTGATCGTCGGCTACATCGTCGCCAAGATCATCACCCGCATCCTGTCCAAGGTGCTCACCAAGGTCGGCTTCGACCGCGCGGTGGAGCGCGGCGGCATCAAGCGGGCACTGGAGTCCAGCAAGTACGACGCCAGCGACATCCTCGCCAAGCTGGTCTTCTACGCGATCATGCTGTTCGTCGTGTCCACGGCGTTCGGCGTCTTCGGCCCGAACCCGATCAGCGACTACCTCCGCGCGGTCATCTCCTACCTGCCGCTCGTCTTCGTCGCCATCGTCATCGTGGTCATCGCCGCCGCCATCGCCGCCGCGGTCAAGGGCCTCATCCAGAACAGCCTCGGATCGCTGTCCTACGGCAAGATCCTCGCCAACATCGCCTCGACGGTCATCCTCGCGCTCGGCGTCATCGCCGCGCTCGACCAGCTGCACATCGCCACGAACATCGTCAACGCGGTGCTGTACGCCGTGCTCGCGGCAGCCGTCGGCATCGCGATCGTCGCCGTCGGCGGTGGCGGCATCCGCGCGATGTCCACCCGCTGGGACAACGTCCTCGCGAAGTACGACAGCGAGAAGCCCAACATGCAGCAGGCGATCCGCAACGCACCGAGCGTCAAGCAGCAGGCTCAGCAAGCCAAGCAGGAAGGGCAGCAGCGCATCAACCGGATGTCGTGACGCCTGATCGTCAACGCGGCCGGCCCGACCACTCCGGTGATCGGGCCGGCCGTCGTTCGTGGCGACGACGGGTTCGTTGGTTCAGCTCCGCCGCACGCTCGAGCTCGCCACCAAGGTGGCGCCACCGCGTTCACGTGAACGCGGTGGTGGCGTCGACGCGCACATGAGACGGACCTCGATGACAGCGACCCCCGCTCGGGTCGTGTGCGACGGCGCCGCGCACCGCCGCGGACTACTGGATGGCGGCGCTGGAGCCGTCGCAGCCGGCGGGCCACTTCCGTGACCGGAGTTCGCTGGACGTTCCGACGTTGCGCCACCGCCGCGGGGCAGACCCCTGACGGGTCACGCACGTGCGACGCCGTACGGTCCGCCCGTGCTGCACCGCCCCGGACCGCGAACCTCCCTCCTGACGTCCGTCGTGCTGATCTCTCTCCTCGGCGGTCTCTGCGCGTGCGGCGGTGCCTCGACTCCGGCTCCGAGCGTTGCACCGACCGCGGTGCCGCTGCGGCCGATCGCCGCCTGTGCCTCGACGGTCGTCGTGCCCGAGGACTCGGTGTCGACGACGCCTGCGGCTGACCCGCCTCCGACCGTCACCGTGGCCGCAGGACAGGCGGTGTCGTTCCAGGTCCCGCGCGCCGGACGGGTCGGCCTGCTCGGCGACGCGTCCGAGGACGACGCGCAGTTGTGCGCAACGACTGCGACGACGACGGGGACGGCCGTGCTGGTCGCCGTCGGCGAGGGGTACTCCCGGATCGGGGTGCAGGTCGGCATCCAGCGTCCGACCGAGGTGCTGGTGCGCGTGACCCCGGCCTGACCGGTTCGTCCCGTCTGTTCCGCATCATCGGTCCTCTGGGCCTGCCTGTTCCGGATTCGCGTGGTCGAAGACGCTTGTCAAACGCAGATGCGGTGTTAGGTTTCGCGCCGTGCCAACTCTCCTCCGCCGCGTCGTCGCGGTCCCGGTCGTCGTCTGCGCGCTGGCGTCGGGGGTCCTCGCGGCCACGGCAGCCCCTGCGCTCGCCGACGACGCCTCCACGCTCACGGTCGTCGGAACCAGCGACGTCTACGACTCCAACCTCGTCCAGTCGGTGATCAAGCCGGGCTTCGAGGCGGCCAACCCCGGGGTCACGCTGAACTACGTCAGCAAGGGCACCGGCGCGGCCATCGCCTACGCCGAGCAGGGCTCGGCCAGCGCGATGATCGTCCACGCGGCCTCGCTGGAGAACCAGTTCGTCGGCTCGGGGTACTCGCTGGAGAACTACGGCCGCGCGATCTTCTGGGGTGACTACGTCCTCGCAGGCCCCGTCGACGGCGACCCGGCCCAGGTCCTGCAGGGCGGCCAGCACGACATCGTCACCGCGCTGCAGAAGGTCGCGGCGGCCGGGGTGAGGGGCAAGGCGGACTTCGTGTCCCGAGGCGGCACCCCGGGCACGACCGTCCAGGAGCACGCGCTGTGGGCGCTGACCACGGGCGTCCCGACCTGCGATGTCACGGCGGTGAACGGCGGAGGCGAGGCGCCGAGCACCACCACAGGTACCTGCCCGGTCGTGAACACCAACCCGGACTGGTACCACACCACCGGACTCACCCAGGGCCCCAACGTGCTGAACGCGTCCGCCTGCAACTACGGGCGCGGCGCCGATTGCTACGTCTTCACCGACCGCGGCACGTTGCAGTACCTGCAGTCGACCGGCCAGGCGCAGAACCTGCGGATCATGACCCGGGGCAACAGCAAGCCCGGTGCCCTGGGCGGGACCGATGCGCTCGTGAACTCGTTCCACGCCTACGCCGTCAACCCCGCCGCGTTCAGTGACCCGACCGTCCAGGCCGGCATCAACACGACAGCTGCGACCGCCTTCCTGAACTACCTGACCTCGCCGACCACCCAGACCGCGATCGGCGCCTACCTCGCCGACCAGCAGGGCGGTGCGCCGTTCCTGCCGTCGGCGGCACCGAACATCTCGACGAACTACGACAAGACCGAGGTGCGCGCCGGAACCGCCCTGACCGTCAAGGGCTCGGTCAAGAACCCCGTTCCCGGCACGCCGGTGCTGAAGAAGTTGACAGTGCGGCTGAACTTCACCCCGACCGGAGGCGCCGCCAAGCAGGTCGCCACCGCCACGACCGACAGCAACGGCAAGTACGTCCTGACCTACAAGCCCACCCGCAACGGCACCTACACCGTCACCAGCGACCCGGTCGACAAGATCGAGGTGCCGGACCTGACGCCGCCCTTCGGTGACAAGCTCGCGTCGAGGACGACGGCCCCGTCGACGGTCATCACCGTCAGGGCCTCGGTCACCGCAACGTTCACCGGCGGGGCCGGCGTCGTCCGAGGGAAGGCAACCCTCGCGCCGAAGGCACCGAACGGATCAGGAACCCTCGAGCTCTACGGCGCCACGGACGGCGGCACCCTGCAACCGCTCAGCTCGCCGATCGCCGTTCCGGCGGGGACCACTCAACTCACGTTCAAGTACTCCAACATCCCGCCCGGCAGCTACCAGGTCGAGGTGCACTACCGCAACGACGGCACGTTCACCCAGGGCATCAGCACCCCCACCGCCACGGTGACCGTCACCTGAGCACCCTTCGCGCACGAACAGGCAGGCTGCTCACCGCGGCCTGCCTGTTCGTCGTCGTCGGCAGTGTCCCCGTCGTGCCCGCGTCCGCCACCGGACCCGCCGTCGTCACCGTCACGGCCGTGTTGGACCGGCCGGACGGCAGCCAGGTCCCCGTTGCCCTCGCCAGGACGGACTTCGACCGGGACGACCTCACCGCCGGGCAGGCGCTGCCGCTGGACGCGTCCGGTGGCGTCTACCGGACGACCGCCGGATTCGTGTTCCTCGAGCCCGACAGCCACACCGGGGTGTCGCTGCACGAGCTGGTCTCGACCGGCGTCGGCGTGGCCGTCGCGAACGTGCGGACCGTGGACATCCAGGGGCCGACAGCGAGCGGTCGACTCTCGACGGTGTCCGCGGACCTCGATGCTCCCGCCGACGACCACTTCCCGTTCGAGTACAACGCCCAGCCCGCCTTCATCTACGACGGCGACAACCTGTACTTCGCGGTCGGCGCCCGCACCGTGGTTCCGGTCGATCCGCCGGTGATGAACGGCGTCTACATCGTGGCGACCCCAGGAGAATCCATCCACCTCGTCCTGCACCTGTCGTCCACGCTGCAGGCACTCCGGGTCCAGGCCGATCCCGCCGCGGTGAGGGTGGGGCAGACCGTCCAGTTCCACGGTCGGGTCGACAGCGCCGATCCGACTCAACCGCTCATGTGGTCCTGGCGGGTCGGGCAGCAAGAGCCGTTCGGCGACGGGCCGGATCCGACCACGACGTTCTCCAGGGCCGGGCACTACGAGGTGGTCGCAACGGTGACCGCGCCGGACGGGTCGACCGGGACCACCTCGACATTCGTCGACGTCACGGGCAGTACCAGCACGCCGCCTCCGACGTCCCCGCCGCCGACGCAACGGGACCGCGGAACCGGCGGGCCGGCGGCCCCAGACGTAGGCCCCCGCCAGGGGAGCGGACCGGTCGTGGGTGGCGTCCCGACGGCCCGTGACGGGACGGGCGCGCCCGGACGCACCGCCGCACCCGACCGTTCCGGCTCCGTGGCGACGGCAACCGCGAGCGCGGGCTCGACCCGTGCGGCAGGCGCGGTCATGGGCTACGTCCTGTCGAACGCCACGGCGGCCGTCGTGGACGTTCCGCCCGGCGCCCGACCCCGCGACGACTCCGCTCGGGCGGCCCGGGCCGGAACCGAGGCCGTGTCGCTGCCGGACTGGGTGATCGCCGCCGCCGCCGCCGTGCTGCTCGCAAGCCTCGGCGCGCTCAGTGAACGCCGTCGACCGACCACTGCCCGGACCCGACCCCGACGGAAGCGGTAGACCACGCGATGGACAACCCCCTCTACTCCGCGATCTTCCACATCGCCTCGGTCCTGGAGATTCCCGTGGTCGTGGCGGCGTTGCTGGCGCTCGCGGTCGTCATCGTCGAACTCGGGAGGTTCGCGGTGGAGGTGTCGGCCCGGGCCCGACGGCGGCCGGGACCGGCGCGGGCCGCCGCGCTGGAGCGGGCCGCCCAGGCCGCTCGGACCGCGGCC
>NZ_JBTJEQ010000053.1:0-32379 GCF_054456675.1 Jatrophihabitans sp. YIM 134969 | reverse complement strand
GCGCAGCGGGCCGCCGAGCGCGCCCGTCAGGTCGCGGGGCTCCCGGCCCGGGCCGGTCGCGAGATCACCGAGAAGGTCGCCACCGCCGCCACCGACCTCGCCGCGACCGCGGCCGCCCAGGCCCGCGCCGCGGCCGCCGAGGTCGCGGGAACGGTCACCACCGCCGTGACCACGGCGTCGGAGGCGGTCGACCGGGCGCGGACCGAGGTCACCGAGGCGGCCACCCGCGCCGCGCGGATCACCGACGCCGCCTGGACCGCGGGCCGCGACGCCGCCCTGCGCGACGGCGACCACGAGGCGCGGGCCACCGGCGCCGACACCACCGCCGAGGTGCTGCATGAGGCGCGCGCCGAACTCGGCGTCCTGGACGAGGCCGAACTGCCGATCCGCGGCTACGACGCGCTCACCGTCCCCGAGGTCGTCGCCCGGCTGGACCGCGTGACCGACCCGCGCGACCTCAAGGTCGTCGACGCCTACGAGCGGGCCCACAAGAACCGCAAGTCGGTCCTGGAGGCGCTGCGGCAGGCGTCGTCGGAGCTCGTCGGCGCCTGAGGTGGCCGCGCGCGGTGGCGTTCGAGTCCACTCCAGGTCGTAGCGTCGTGACCATGTCCAAGACCTGGTTCATCACCGGCGCGTCCAAGGGCTTCGGCCACATCTGGGCCGCGGCCGCCCTGGAGCGCGGCGACCGCGTCGCCGCCACCGCGCGCGACACCTCCACCCTCGACGATCTCGTCCAGCAGTACGGCGACGCCGTCCTGCCGTTGCAGCTCGACGTCACCGACCACGCTGCCGACACCGCGGCCGTGCAGCAGGCGGCCAAGCACTTCGGCGGCCTCGACGTCGTGGTCAACAACGCGGGCTACGGCCACTTCGGCATGATCGAGGAGCTCAGCGAGGACGAGGTCCGCGCCCAGCTCGAGACCAACTTCTTCGGCGCTCTCTGGGTCACGCAGGCGGCGCTGCCGATCCTGCGGGCCCAGGGTTCGGGCCACATCGTGCAGGTCTCGAGCATCGGCGGGATCTCGGCGTTCCCGAACGTCGGCGCGTACCACGCGTCGAAGTGGGCGCTCGAGGGGTTCAGCCAGGCGTTGGCGCAGGAGGTGAGGGACTTCGGCATCCACGTCACGCTCGTGGAGCCCGGCGGTTTCTCGACCGACTGGTCCGGCCCGTCCGCCCAGCGCAGCACGACGATCGACGCCTACGACGACGTCCGCGCGGCCCGCGAGAAGCAGCGTTCGGCCGCCGTCCCGGGTGACCCCGAGGCGAGCGGCGCCGCGATCCTCGAGGTCGTCGACGCCACTCCCCCGCCCCTGCGCGTCTTCTTCGGTACCGCGCCCCTCGGTATCGTGACGAAGGACTACGAGTCGCGCCTCGCCACCTGGAACGCGTGGCAGCCGCTCGCCGAGCGGGCTCAGGGCGGGAGCTGACCGACCCCGACCCCGTCGAGTGGCGCGGTTCCACGCGCCACTCGACGGGTCGACGCGCCACTCGACCAGGTCGGAGCCGCCCGTTGGGACACGCGGACGAAGGGCCCGGGCACACGAAGGCCCGCCCCGGCGAACCGGAGCGGGCCTCTACGTGACGATCAGATGGGTCTAGTACCAACCGGTGGACTGCGAGTGACCCCAGGCGCCACACGGGGTGCCGTAGCGACCGGAGATGTAGCCCAGGCCCCAGGTGATCTGGGTGGCCGCGCTGTCCTGCCAGTCCGGACCGGCCGAGGCCATCTTCGAACCCGGTAGGGCCTGCGGGATGCCGTACGCGCCGGAACCCCCGTTGGAGGCGTGCACGTTCCAGCCGCTCTCCTTGTTCCACAGCGAGACCAGGCACGAGAACTGGTCCTCGCCCCACCCGCGGGCCAGCACCATCTGGTGGGCGATCGACTGGGCGTCGCCCGACGGGACGGCCGGGGCGGCGCTGCCGCCGCCGGAGCTGCCGTCACTGCCACCACTGTCGCCACCGGTGCTGGGGGCGGGGGTGGCCGCGGGCGGTGCGGCGGTGCCGACCTTCTGCACCTGGGTGGTGGGCGCGGAGAGCACCTGGGTCGAGACCTGGGTCTTGCCGGCGATCTTGCCGTCGATGTAGATGACGGCGTAGGTCACGCGGTTGAAGCCGTTCTTGCCGGCCGTGACCACCTCGGTCTGACCCTTCACCATCGAGCCGTCGGGCTGGTTGGTGGTGACGTACGGCACGGTCTTGTCCTCGGCGACCCGGCCCTTGGACACGCGCTGCAGGGTGACGGTGAGGCCCTCGCGCGGCGCGGACGCCGCGGGGACGGACAGCCGGTCGATCGGGCCGAGCACGATGCCGGCGTCGGTGAGCATCTGCTCGACCGAGGCGGCGGTGGTGAGCAGGGTCTGCTTCTGGCCGTCGTGGACGAGGATGACGGCCTTCGGCGTCCGGATGTCGATGGAGGTCGGCGACAGCGGCAGCCGCTGGCTGCGCGAGACCGAGGTGAACGTCGACGTGGAGTACCCGAGGTCGGCCATGGCCTGGCTGACGGTCGGGGAGTTGACCCAGACCTCGCGCTCCTTGCCGTCGACGGTCAGCTTCAGCAGCCGGCCGCGACGCAGGACGATCTCGCTGTCGTCGTGGACCTTGGCCGAGAGGCCCGGCGCCACGATGTCGCGCGCCGTGGGGTTGTAGCCCGCGTCGGAGAGGGCGCCCTTGACGGTGCCCGAGAGGGTGTGGAAGGACGTGGTCTGGCCGTCGACGTCGAGTCGGACGGTCTTGTCGACCGTGGCCCAGGTGATCGTCCCACCGACGAGGCCGGCGATGACGACCCCGTAGAGGCCGAAGGCGACGCTGCGCTGCACAATTCTCCAGTTCTCGCACGAAGCCGACCGTCAGGGCCTTGAACTGCCCGGTGTCGGGGAAGACATCTCGGGCGGAACAGGTGGCTGCCGGTCGGCAAGGTCTCGAAACGGTAACCGGGAACTGGGTGTGGGTTCAACCGTCGAGGCGTCCTCGAAGGTTCCCGGAACCGGACAAAACGGGGAACAGCCGGGTCGCGTTCGCGGTCGTCGCCGCCGCCACCTCGACCGGGTCGACGCCCCGGTCCGCGGCGAGGCCACGGGCCGTCCAGCCCAGCAGTTCCGGGGCGTTCGGACGTCCGCGGAAGGGGTGGGGGGTGAGGAACGGAGCGTCGGTCTCGACCAGGATCGACTCCAGAGGAGTACCCACCGCGGCCTCCCGCACACCGGAAGCGTTTGTGAACGTCGCCACCCCGCTGAAGGACAGCACGAAGCCCAGATCCACACACCGGCGCGCGAAGGTCACGTCACCCGAGAACGAGTGCATGACCACGCCCGCCGGCGGGACCCCCTCCTCGACCACGATGCGCAGCACGTCCTCGTGCGCCTCGCGGTCGTGGATCATCAGCGGCTTGCCGACCTCGTGGGCGAGCGCGACGTGCCGCCGGAAGTGCCGCTGCTGGGCCTCGGGCGTGGTGCGGTCCCAGTAGTAGTCCAGCCCGGTCTCGCCGACGGCCACGCAGCGCGGGTCGCGGGCGAGCGCCAGCAGTTCGGCGTACCGCTCCTCGCCGTTCGGCCCCTCGAGTTCGTCGACCTCGGTGGGGTGCACCGCGACGGCTGCGACGACGTCGTCACGGGTGTTCGCGGTGGCCACTGCCCAACGCGAAGCCGCGAGGGTGTCGCCGACCGTGACCACGGCGGCCACGCCCGCGGCGTGGGCGGCCGCCATCGTCGCGGCGACGTGCTCCGCCGTGACCGGCACCCCCGCCCGCTGCGCGATGGCGTCGAGGTGGGTGTGGGCGTCGACCAGCGGCACGCCGATCGGCTCGGCCGGCACCGGCGGGTCGTGGCGGCTCTTCTTCTGTCGGCCGCCGGAGCTCACGACTCAGGCCCCGGCGTCCATGCGGGCCAGTTCCTCCTCGACCACCGCGTCGTCGAGCTTGCGGTAGATCGGGGTCGGCGCCGACAACGGGGTGCCGGGCACCAACGGCGTGGACTCCCAGCGCGCGCCGGTGTCGTAGTCGCCCTCGAGCACCGAGTACGACGGCGTGCCCACGGCGAGTTCCTCCTCGACCTCGTGCACCTCGGGCATCCCGGCCCAGCGACCCTCACCGCCGAGCAGGGCGTGCACCTTGTTCGACGAGTGCGGCAGGAACGGCGTGAGCAGGGTCTTGACGTCGTCGACGACCTGCAGCGCGACGTGCAGCACCGACGCCATCCGGTCCGGGTCGGTGTTCTTCAACGCCCAGGGCGCGTGGTCCGACAGGTACTTGTTGGCGTCGGCCACGACGCGCATCGTCTCGGTGATCGCGGCCTTCTGACGCGAACGGGCCAACAATCCCCCGATCTCGTCGAAGGACTTGCTCGATCGTTGCAGCAGGTCACGGTCGGCGTCGGTGAGCTCGCCGGGCGGAGGGATCGACCCGATGTTCTTCGCTGTGATCGACACCGTGCGGTTGACGAGGTTCCCCCAGCCCGCGACCAGTTCGGTGTTGACGCGCTTGACGAACTCGGCCCAGGTGAAGTCGGTGTCCTGGTTCTCCGGCCCTGCGGTGGCGAGGTAGTAGCGGAGGGCGTCGGGGTCGTAGCGCGAGAGCATGTCCCCGACGTAGATGACGACGCCGCGCGACGACGAGAACTTCCGACCCTCCATCGTGAGGAACTCGGAGCTCACGACCTCGCTCGGACGCTCGAGGGCACCGAGGGATCCCGGCTGACCGCCCTTCGCCCCGATGCCGCTGTAGCCGAACAGCATCGCCGGCCAGATCTCGGCGTGGAAGACGACGTTGTCCTTGCCCATGAAGTAGTAGGACTGGGCGTCGGGGCCCTGCCAGAACGGCCGCCAGGCGTCGGGGTCACCGGAGCGCTTCGCCCACTCGATCGACGCCGAGAGGTAGCCGACCACGGCGTCGAACCAGACGTAGATGCGCTTGTCGTTGCGGTCCTGCCAGTCCGGGAGCGGGATCGGCACGCCCCAGTCGAGGTCGCGGGTGATGGCCCGCGGCTTGAGGTCGGTGAGCAGCCCCTTGGTGAAGTTCAGGACGTTCGGCCGCCAGGTGCCCTTGGTGTCGAGCCAGTCCGACAACGTCGCGATGAACGCGGGCAGGTCGAGGAAGAACTGCTCGCTCTCGACGAACTTCGGCGTCTCCCCGTTGATCCGGCTGCGGGGCTGGATGAGGTCGACCGGGTCCAGCTGGTTGCCGCAGTTGTCGCACTGGTCGCCGCGCGCCGCGCCGTACCCGCAGATCGGACACGTGCCCTCGATGTAGCGGTCGGGCAGGGTGCGTCCGGTCGACGGGCTGATCGCCCCGAGCTGGGTCTTGGGGAAGATGTAGCCGTTGGCGAGCAGGCCGCGGAACAGCTCCTGCACCACCGCGTAGTGGTTCTTGGTGGTGGTCCGGGTGAACAGGTCGTACGACAACCCGAGCTGCTGCAGGTCGCCCGCGATCACCCGGCTGTACTTGTCGGCGAGCTGCGCCGCGGGCATCCCCTCGTTCTCGGCCTGGACGAGGATCGGCGTGCCGTGTTCGTCGGTGCCACTGACCATCAGCACCGTGTTGCCCGCCATCCGCTGGTACCGGCTGAACACGTCGGACGGAACGCCGAAACCGGCGACGTGACCGATGTGCCGGGGGCCGTTGGCGTACGGCCAGGCCACCGCGGTGAGGATGTGGGAACTCATGGTTTCCAGCCTAGTGAGCAGCCTCCAGCCGGTTCCCCGCCCGCTCGTCAGGTGGTCGGCGTGATCCTTCCGCGGAAGCGCCGGATCCCGCCAACCGTGCGAGGCTCGGCAGGTGCTGGTCCGTCGCCTCGGTGCTGTCCTCGTGGTCGCCGCGGTCCTCGGACTCCCGGCGTGCACGTCGTCGGGCGACGACGCGCCCGCGCCGTCCGCCTCGTCCACCCCAGCGACCGGCGTCGCGTCGTCGCCACCGGTGGAGATCACCTCGGCGGCCGACCTCGGTCGGGCCATGGCGGCAGGCGTCGTCACGATCTCCTCGGCGAGCCTGGACCTCGACGGCACGGGTCCGTCGGGCTCGTTCGGCGGCGACGGGTCGATGACCCTGGACGCCGGCCGGGTGACGGCCGTGGAGATCTCCGGTCCGCCGTCGGTCACCTCCGACGCCGACCGCCTGCTCATCACCGGCGACGCGGCGTACGTCCGGCCGGAGGACCTGTACGGCGACACCGACGCGCTCTGGCAACCGGTCACCGCGGCGAACTCCGACCCGACCGCCGTGAAGGCCCGCGGGTCGGCCGCGGCCGTGTTCGCCATCGCGGACCTCGCCCGCCTCGCCGACGCGTACGGCGCGGCCACCACGTTCCGGGAGGTCGGTGTCGTGACCGGCGGCACCCGCTACAGCGTCGCCTCCTTCGCCCCCACCGCCCAGCTCGGCTCACTGACCGGGGCCGAGGTGGTGCCGACCGAGGGTTACGTCGACGTCGACACCCGGGGGCGGCCGGTACGGACGTGGACGAACATGACCGTCGACGGCGCGCGCTACGCGGTGCAGGTCGAGTTCGGCGACTTCGACGAGCCCGTGACGATCGAACCTCCGGCGGCGGGCGAGATCGCCGACTGAGCAGGCTGGGCAGGACGACCAGGTGGACGACGACGGACGGACCTCCCGGTGACCGGGCCGGACCAGGTGGTGGTGTGGGGCAACTGCCAGGCCGCGCCGGTGGCGGCCCTGCTGCGCGACCCGCTGGCGCGGGCCGGACTCACCGTGGTCGCGTTGCCGCCGGTCTACCTGCTCACCCCGGCCGAGGTGGAGCAGGTGCACGAGCTCATGACGCGCACCGCGCTGCTGGTCTCACAGCCCATCCGTGACGAGTACCGGGTGCCCGGTTGCTCGACCGACCGGCTCGCCGCGCTGCTGCCCGACTCCGCCCGTGTGGTGCTGTTCCCCCTGACCTACCACGGCGGCGACTTCCCGTTCCAGGTCACGGCGACCGACGGCCACGGCGGCCGCCCTCCCGCCCCGCTCACCGACTACCACGACCTGCGGGTGCTGGCGGCGGCCGCGCGCGGCGCCCGGCCCGGCGACGACGTCGGGATCCGCCCGGCCTCCGCGGTCGCCCAGCAGCAGCGACGCGACGCCGCGACCGCGGAACTGCGCCGCCGCGAGAGCGCGTGCGACGTGGAGGTGTCCGACCTGGTCGCCCCCGGCGCGGCGATGTGGACGCTCAACCATCCCCGCAACGTCGTGCTGGCCGAGACGGCCCGACGCGTGCTGTGCGCGGCCGGCAGGCCCGAGCTCGCTGAGTACGTCGAGACGCCGGAGCGGGAGTTCCTCGGCGCGGTCCGCACCCCCACCGAGCGGCCGGACACTCCGGTCGGTGACTGGGTGATCGGCGGTCGCGACGTGCCGTGGCGTGAGGTCGTCGACGCCCACCTGGCGTGGTACGTGGACCACCCGGACGTGCTCGCGGCCACCGTCGACCGGCACGCCGGAACGCTGCGCCAGCTCGACCTCGCTCCCGAGGACTCCCCACGTGGCACTCGTGCCACTTCCGCCGGGTGACCACCGTCGGGCTCCGGGAACTGCGCCGGAACGCCTCTGATCTCGTCCGTCGCGTCGAGGAGGGCGAGGACGTCGTAGTCTGACGACCTCCCGTGGACGGTGCACGCCGCGTCGTGCCGTCCGGTGTGACGGCTCGCGAGCCGGTCACCAGGGGTTCATCCAGAGTTCCTCGCTCGCGAACCTGTGCATGACATGTGCGGGCCTACCGTGCAAACGTGCCGAATCGCCCCTCGTCCGCGGCGGCCGGAAACCCCCCAGCCGTGCGGGCGCGCGGCCTGCGCGCGGTGTTCGGCGACGTCGTCGCCCTCGACGGCGTGGACCTCGACGTCGCAGTGGGACACATCCACGGACTGGTCGGACCGAACGGCGCCGGCAAGACCACGTTGCTCGGTCTGCTGCTCGCCCTGGGGGTGCCCCACGCCGGCACGCTGGAGATCCTCGGCCACCCCGCCCACCGGGCCCTCGACCTGCCCGACGGAGTCGCGGGGTTCGTCGACGGCCCCGGCCTCTACCCGTCCCTGAGCGCCCGGCAGAACCTCGCGGCCACCGCGCGGCTGCGGGGGCTGCCCGAGAGCGGCGTCGACGACGCGCTCGACCAGGTCGGGCTCACCGACGTCGCGCACGACCGGGTCCGCGGGTTCTCACTCGGGATGCGGCAACGGCTCGGGCTCGCCGCCGCCCTGCTCTCGGTCCCCCGCCTGCTGGTCCTCGACGAACCGGCGAACGGCCTGGACCCCGCCGGCACCCGCCAGGTCCACCGGGTGCTGTCCCGCCTCGCCGCGTCCGGCACCGCGGTCGTGCTGTCCAGCCACCGCATGGACGACCTGGCCTCGATCTGCGACGAGGTCACGATCCTGGCCACCGGCCGGGTCGTGTTCACCGGCACGCTCGCGAAACTCGACGCCGAGGTCGGCGAACTGGACTACCGGCTGCGGACCTCCGATCCCGACGCCGCCCGCCGCCTGCTCGCGGGCTTCCCCGGGTTGCACCGGGTCGACGGCGACGACGTGCTGCGCCCGCGCGACGGCGACGTCCTGCTCGTGCGGGGCGCGGTGCCGGTGCTCGACGACGCCGTCACCCGACTGGTCGCCGCCGGGATCGCGGTGCGTGAACTGGCCCCGGTCGTGTCACCGCTCGAGGCGGCCTTCCTCGCCCTCACCGAGAGCGACGCCCGGTGACGGCCGTCGCGCTGCCGGTCGCGGGGACCCGCCGTACACCGCTGCGCAGCACGTACCGCTTCGAGGTGGCCAAGCTCGCCTCCCAGTGGCGGACCCGCGCCCTGCTCGTCGTGTGCTGGCTCGGCCCGGGACTGTTCGTCGCGGTGGTCGGGCAACAGAGCGCCCTGCCCGCCGACACCGTGTTCGGCCGGTGGATGAGCCAGACCGGTTGGGCCGGTCCGTTGGTCGTCCTCGCGTTCTGCTGCAACTGGGTGCTGCCGGTGCTGACCTCGCTGGTCGCGGGCGACGTGTTCGCCGTCGAGGACCGGCTCGGTACGTGGCGGCACCTGCTGGTCGCCGTGCGCTCGCCGCGGCGGATCTTCGCCGCCAAGGCCCTGGCCAGCCTCACCGTGCTGGGCGCGCTCGTGCTCGGCCTCGCGGTGTCGGGGATCGTCGGGGGGTTGCTCGCGGTCGGCGACCACCCGCTGGTCGCACTCGACGGCCGCTCCCTCGCGACCGGTGACACCTTCCGGCTCGTGGTCCTGGCGTGGGTCGTGGCGCTGGCCCCGACCCTCGCCTTCGCGGCGGTCGGGCTGCTCGGTTCGGTGCTGTTCGGCCGGTCCCCGATGGGCCTGGTGACACCGGCGCTGCTAGCCCTGTTGCTCGACGTCGCGCAGGTGCTCCCGTTGCCGACCGTGGTGCGGATCGCCCTGCCCAGCTACGGATTCCTCGCCTGGCGCGGGTTGTTCACCGAACCGGTGCAGACGACAACGATCGTCGTCGGCGTCCTGGTGGCCCTGGTCTGGGCGGTGGTCGCCACACTCGTCGCCCGTCTGGTGTTCCTGCGTCGCGGTTTCACCGGCGACGCGCACGACGGTGTCGGACGGCGCGGCGTCCTCACGGCCGTCGTCCCGCTCGCGGCGGTCCTCGCGCTGAGCGCCGGGGTCGTCGCCGTCGCCACCCCGGCCACCGGATCGGGCGTCGAACGCCCGGTCGTCGAGCGCTCCCTCTCGACGGCCTTCGGGCACCTCTACCGCCTGCAGGCCGCCCAGTTGCACCGACCCGACGTCACCGAAGCCGACCTCGCCACCACCGCCGCGTGCGACAAGGGCGGCTCGCTGGTCGAGGACCACGGCCCGGGCAACGACTGGCGGTGCGTCGTCACCTGGCACATCCCCGGTGCGACCGCGACCGGCACCGCCACCTACCAACTCGACGTCAAGCCCGACGGCCGGTACATCGCCGACGGCGACGGACCTCGCGAGGTCAACGGCTTCTTCCTCGTGCGCACCGGTTCCGGTGACACACCCAACCCCTTGTGGCAGTTCGACGGTCTCGTCGATCTGACACGCCCATCGAAGGGATGACCATGCAGGTCACACGACGCCGGCTCACGCCGGCGGATTCCCCCGCGCGGCGGTTGTTCCGCAGCCGCCGGGCCCGGACGGTGGTCGTCGGTTCGGCGTCCCTCGTCCTCATCGGGTCGAGCCTCGCGTCCGCGACGACAATCCCGTTCGGCGAGCAGCACGTCGGCACCCGGTACGCCAACGGGTTGCAGGTCTCCGCCGACCAGACCATCGCGCCGTACGGGCAGCGGCTGCTGACCAAGTACGGCAAGTTCATGGGCTCGACCGTGAGCCCCGACGGTCGCTTCCTCGCCGCGAGCAGCGCCGACAAGTCCGTCGTGCTGCAGGTCTTCGACCTCGCCCACTACAAGCTGGTGTGGACGGTCGGCTCGGCCACGGGTGTCAGCCAGAAGCTCACCGACGGCACGGTCGGCCAGGAGGGCCCGACCTACTCCCCCGACGGCAAGTTCCTCTGGCTGTCGCAGAACACCGGGCTGACGAAGTTCCCCGTGAACGCCGACGGTTCCCTCGGCACCCCGACCACGTTCGCCCTGCCGACCGTGAACGGCGCGCTGCCGTTGCCGGCCCGGCCGGTCTTCTCGGCGGACGGTTCGACGGTGTACGTGCCGGTCAACGGTCAGAACACCGTGGTGGCCATGGACACCTCGACCGGCGCCGTGCGTCAGACCTGGAAGGTCGGCACCGCGCCCCGCGAGATCGTGGTCGTCGGGTCCCAGCTGTTCGTGTCCAACGAGGGCGGCCGGGCCGCGAAGCCCGGCGAGAGCACCATCAACTCGTACGGCACCCAGGTCCCGGCCAACCCCTACCTCGGCACCTCGACCACCGGCACGGTGAGCGTCATCGACACGGCGGACCCGAGCGCGGCCGTGGCCTCGATCCCCACCGGTCTGCACCCGACCACCCTGTTCGTGCACGGCAAGGCGTTGTTCGTCGCGAACACCAACAGCGACACGGTCTCGGTCATCGACACGACGACCCGCAAGGTCGTCCAGACCATCGCCACCCGCCCGTGGGCGTCCTCGCCGGTCGGGTACGAGCCGGACGGCATCACCATGACGGCCGACGGCCACCTGCTCGTCACGCTCGGACGCGCCAACGCCGTGGCGGTGTACCAGTACGAGGGCAAGCCGCAGACCCCGGTGAGCTACATCGGCCTGGTGCCGACCGACTACTTCCCCACCGACATCGCGACCGTCAACGGCAAGGTCTTCGTCACCAACACCCGCGGCATCGACGCGCGTGGCCCGGAGCTCACGGTCGTCAAGGGAACGGGCACCGCGCCCGCGACCGGGTACGGCACGCACGGCACCACCGCGACGTTGACCCGGTTCACCCTGCCGACCGACCAGAAGATCGCGCCGCTGACCTCGCAGGTGTTCCAGCAGAACGGCTGGGGCACCCGCGACGTCGTCCAGGCGTCCGGGCCGAAGGCCGACCCGGTCCCGGTGCCGGTGCGCCTCGGTGACCCGTCGACGATCAAGCACGTCTTCCTGCTGGTGAAGGAGAACCGCACCTACGACCAGGTGTACGGCGACATCCCGACCGGCAACGGCGACCGCTCGCTGGCGCAGTTCGGCCAGACGGTCACCCCGAACCAGCACGCCCTGGCGGCGCAGTTCGGCCTGTACGACAACACCTACGACATCGGCACGAACTCGGCCGAGGGCCACAACTGGCTGATGCAGGGTGACAACCCGGAGTACACCGAGTCCAACGCGGGTTCCTACACCCGTAGTTACGACACCGAGGACGACGTGCTCGGCCACCAGCGTTCCGGCTTCCTCTGGACCGCGGCGTTGACGGCCGGCAACACCGCCCGCAACTTCGGTGAGTTCACGCAGTTCGAGACCAAGCCCGAGGGCGCCACCTGGCAGGACTACTACTGCGCGGCCACGAACGTCGCCTCCGGCGGGGACCCGGCCCAGCTGACCGATCCGTCGATCAAGCAGGACACCGAGTCGCCGATCCCGTCGCTGAACGACATCACCGTGCACGACTACCCGAAGTTCGACACCGACATCCCGGACCTCTACCGGTACGAGATCTGGAAGCGAGACTTCGAGCAGAACGGCCCGGCGAACCTCAACATGTTCTGGCTGTCCAGCGACCACACCGGCGGCACCCCGGACCCCCGGGCCCAGGTGGCCGACGGTGACCTCGCAGTCGGCAAGATCGTCGACGAGATCTCGCACAGCAAGTACTGGAAGGACTCGGCGATCTTCGTGGTCGAGGACGACAGCCAGGACGGTGTGGACCACGTCGACGGCCACCGCGCCCCGATCCAGATCATCAGCCCGTGGGCGCGGCACCGCGTCACCGACAGCACCTACTACACCCAGATCACCATGGTGCGGACCATCGAGCAGATCCTCGGCGCCCAGCCGCTGAACCAGAAGCTCGCGGCGGCGACCCCGATGGCGGGAGCGTTCACCAACGTGCCGAACTACACGCCGTTCAAGGCGGTCAAGAACAAGGTGCCCCTCACCGAGGGCGTGGCCGACCCGCCGGCGTGCGGCTCGGACACGTTGGGTCTGACCGGCACCGCGGCGAAGGACCTGCAGGCTCAGCAGGCCGCAGTGGTGGCGGTGCCCGCGGCGCAGCGTGGTCTCGCGGCGCAGTGGCAGCAGTGGTCGACGCAGCAGCACTTCACCGGCAACAACGCGGTGGCGGACTACGCCAACCCGGAGCAGATGAACCGGTACACGTGGTACCGCACCACCGGCTGGAACAAGCCCTACCCGGGTGACTCCCGGCTGTACGCCCCGGCCGACGTGCCGGGCGCGTACATCCCGAGCACGGCCGACGGGGACTGACCGACCCCGGAACGACCGCGGCCCCCGAACGGTGCATCCTGCACCGTTCGGGGGCCGTCGTCGTCAGCGGTGGAAGGTCAGGACAGGATCTTGCGGGCGACGAACGCCTTGCGCACCGAGGCGGCCGCCGCGGAGCCGTACAGCGAGTCGGCCGTGGCGACGACCTTCTTGGCCGCGGCCGCGAACGAGGTGTTCGGCGCGTAGCTGAACTGCGACTCCAGCACGATGGTGTTGGCCTTCACCCGTCCGAGCGACTGGGTGACGTCCCACAGCGCGGCGGACCAGATCTCACCGTCGTCGTGGACCTCGCCGTCGATGTCGTCGGTGGTCTTGTCCGTGTCGACCCGGCGCAGGCAGTGCGGGGCGGAGCTCGTGTACGAGGTGGCGTCCCAGTCCATGACGCAGGGGACGCCGTAGCCCTTGCTGGTGGTCTGCGAGAGGCTGACCGCCCAGTAGTCGCCGAAGCCCTCACCGATCGCGCCGGCCTGCGCGCCGTTGCCGAAGTTCGGCACCTGGGCGTCCTGGATCGCGTGGCCGTACTCGTGCCACACCACCTCGAGGTCCTCGGCGTCGTCGACGCCGCCGGTGCCGTACGTGATGGTGTCGTCGGACGGCCGGTAGAAGGAGTTGTCGTCGCTGATGGTGTCGATCTTCAGCTTCTGGGCCTCGTTGTTGATGTCGTCGAAGCCGAGGCTCTGGATGTAGGTCTGGGCCTTGTCGACGCCGTAGTAGGCGTTGACCTGCTCGAACCGGTCGTCGGCGCGCTGGTAGACGTACGCGCGGCTGCTGCTGGTCGCGACCGGGACGCTCGCCGCGGTGATGACCGCGTACTTGCCGCCGAGCTTCGTCCCGGCCGACAGGTGCTGCAGGGTCACGGCCGTGTAAGCCGAGGTGGGAACCGACGCGTTGGAGTCCTGCTTGTCCTTGAGGTTCTGGTTCTTCAGCTTGACCACGGGGTTGGGGTCGAAGACCTTCGCCGTGCCGGTCGCGTTCTTCGACCGGACGATCGTGGCGAGGACCTTCCCGGTGTGGGCGTCGACCCGCGTCTCGGTGTCACCGCTCGCCGAGCTCGACAGCACGTCCCAGACCAGCGCGGGCGTCGCTCCGCCGACGACGGCGAGGGTCGGGGTCGCGGTGCCGAAGGCCGGCACCGCGGTGGCGTTCTTCGGCAACCGCCCGGCGTTGGACTTCGACGCGACGGCACCCGACGCCGCCACGGCCGCGGCGGCTCCGCTCACCGCGCCGCTCGCGGCGACGGTCGGCGTGACGTCGAGCGTGGCCGGCACGGCGAGTCGGCCGTCGTCGACGGTCGCCGCCCCGTTCCGCGCGGTGTGGACGGCGTAGAAGCTGTCGAGCACCGGCAGCCCGCGATGGGTCTGCCGGTACCACGCGTGGGTGCCGAGCAACGACTGGTGGGTGACCACGGGCACCAGGCCCGCTGGCAGCGCCGGTGCCGCCGCGGCGGGCGGTCCCAGCACCGTGACGGCGGTGGCCGTCGCGGCGCAGGTGATCGCGACCGCCACGGCGGCCGTGGCTCGGCGTGCGCGCATGCAGTTCCTCCTCGAGACGTGACGACCGCCGGACCAGGTGTCCGGTTCGGCCGGTGTGCACGTCGTGTGAGGCTGACGTGCGGACCGCAGCCTAGGGCCTGCGACCGCCCGGCGGCAGAGCCCTCAGGGCACGGGTGTGGGCTGGAGGTTCTCGAGGTCGTCCAGCAGGCGGGGGTGGGTCGGCGTCCACCCGAGGGCCGCCCGGGTGTGCGCGCTGCTCGCGGGCTGGTCGGTCGCGAAGATCGACCCGAGCGGGCCGAAGGTCTCCTCCGGCACCGACTTCACCGGCACACCCAGCCTGCGACCGATGACCGCCGCGATGTCGCGGACCGCGTCACCCTCGTCGTCGACCGCGTGCCAGGCCGTCCCGGGCTCGGCCCGCTCCAGCGCCAGGCGGAACAGCACGGCGGCGTCGAGGGCGTGCACCGCGGGCCAGCGCTGCGCGCCGTCGCCGGGGTAGCCCGACACTCCCGACTGCCGCGCGATCCCGGTGAGCAGGCCGGCGAACCCGCCCTCGCCCCGGTGGTGCACGGTGCGCGGCATCCGGACCGCGGCCGTGCGCACCCCCCGCTCCGCGAGGGCGAGCACCGCGTTCACGGCCCGCCCCCGGCCGCCGACCGGCCCGTCGACCGGCAACGGGTCGGCCTCGGTCGAGGCTCGGCCGGGGACCCACGGCGTGCCCGAGACGGTCACGTAGTGCTTGCCGGTGCCGATCAGCGCCTCACCGATCGCCGCCATGGCGGCGTTCTCCTCGGCGACGGCCCGGACCAGGGCGTCCGGGCCGGAGAAGTCGTTGGCGAAGGCGAGGTGGACGGTGCCGTCGGCGCGGGCCGCGTTCTCGCGGATGACCTCAAGCGCGGTGAGGTCGCCCCGCACGCTCGCCGCCCCGGCCGCCTCGGCCTTGGTCGCCGACGTGTCGGAGCGGGTCAGCACGGTGACGCTGTGGTCGTGGGCGAGCAGTTCGGACACGACGGCCGAGCCGATCAGGCCGGTACCGCCGGTGACGAAGACGTGCACGGGAACTCCTCGAGGTGATGGGACTTGTGTCCCGTCACCGTACACCAGTGATGGGACAGGTGTCCCGTCACTAGGATGAGCCCATGCCACGGTGGGAGCCCGGCGCCCGGGAGCGCCTCGTGCTCGCCGCGCTCGACCTCTACGCCGAGCAGGGGTACGACGCCACGACCGTCACCCAGATCGCCGAGCGCGCCGGCGTCACGAAGAGCACCTTCTTCCGGCACTTCCCCGACAAACGCGAGGTGCTCGTCGCGGGGCAGGAGACGCTGAGCCAGCTGCTCGTCGACGGCATCGCCGCGGCCCCGGAGGACGCCGGGCCGCTCGACGCCGTCGCCGAGGGTCTGACCCGCGCCGCCGGGGAGATGGGTCCGGTCAACCGCGAGATCGGCCCCCGCCTCGCCCGCGCCGTCGCCGCCCACACCGAACTGGCCGAGCGCGACGCCCTCAAGAGCGTCGGGATGGCCGCGGCCATGACCGACGCACTGGTCGGGCGCGGCGTCCCCGATCCGGTCGCCCACCTCGCCGCCGAACTCGGCGTGCTCGCCTTCAAGCGCGGCTTCGTCAGGTGGACCGACGGCGACGGTGGTGACGACCTGGTCGCCCTCACCCTGGCCGCACTCGCCGACCTCCGCGCCGCGAGCGCCGCGTTGTCGTGACCGCCGTCCGCATCGAGCTCGCCGACACTCGGGACGCCCCGAGGATCGGCGAGTTCGGTGCGCGCGTGCTGCCGCCGCACCACACGCCGCTCATCGGAACGGATGCCGCCGCCGAGCAGGTCGAGCGGTGGTGGACGCCCGCGCAGACGACTGCCGCGATCGAGGCGCATCGCGTGGTCGTCGCGCGCGAGAACGACCGGATCGTCGGCATCGCGCAGTGGGGCGAGTTCGAGGGCGCCTGGGTGGTCTGGAAGCTCTACGTCGACCCGTCACACCGCGGCGCCGGCCTCGGCCCGCGCCTGGTCGCGGCCGTCGTCGAGCGGCTGCCACCCGGAACCCCCGAGGTGCGCCTCGAGCACGCCGCCGGCAACGAGCGGGCCGCATCCTTCTCCGAACGCGAGGGATTCCACGTCACCCGGGTGGACCCGCACCCGAGCGGCGACCCCCGCCGCGCGACGGTGTGGCGGGCCCGACGTCTGGCCGTCCCGGACCCGGCGCAGCTGCACCGCGTGCTCGACCGGACCCGCTACCTGGTGCTCGGAACGGCCGATGAGGACGGCCGCCCGTGGGTCAGCCCGGTCTTCTTCGCCGCACTCGAGGACCACCAGGTGTGCTGGGTGTCGGGGCCCGACCGCCGCCATTCGCGCAACATCGCCGTCCGCCCCGCCACTGCCTTGACGATCTTCGACTCCACCGTCCCGGTCGGACTCGCGGAGGCGGTGTACGCCGACGCCGAGAGCCGTCCGGCCGTCCCCCACGAGATGGCGTCTGCGCTCGCGGCCTTGAACGCGCGCCTGCCGGCAGCGAAGCAGCTGAGCGCCGCCGACCTCGCGCCCGACGGACCCCTCGTCGTCTACGTCGCCGTGGTGACCCGGTGGTACGTCCTGGTTCGGGGTGGCGACCCCACGTTCGGCAACCAGCTCGACATGACCGTCGAGGTCTGAGTTCCGCGGTCGGTGGCCGAGGGCGTCCGGGCGGCAAGACCGGCTCAGTCCGCCGTGTGCGTCACCCGGTGACCAGCGCGGCGCAGGAGCTCAGACGCCACCTCGAACCGGTCGGCCGGCACGAGGACGAGGTCACCGTCGAAGCTCGCCGCGACCCACACCGGCACCCGCCCAGCCGCGAGGGGACCGACCACCGCAGCGCACATCCCGGTGGCGTCCGGTGGGTGCGCTTCGTCGCCGTTCCAGAACGCGATCCACGCGTCGTCGGCGTCGTCCCGCCGCCGCATGCGCGCGCCGCCGTCGGGACCGTGCACGGCGGCGAGCACGTCGGTGGGAGCGGGACCGGGCTCGAGACGCTCCAGCACGTACCGCCCGGGCAGCACCCGCAGGGTCTGGTGATCCGCTGGTGCCGTCACCGGCGCATCGTCGCAGATCCCGATCTCGAACGTCGTTCAGCTGACCGGTTCCACGCGGTAGCGCAGGTGCACCGCGCCGACCCCCTCGGCCGCGTGGAGCAGGTGGAGCCGCCTCACACCGGGGAGGTCGGCGAACAGCCGCCGACCCTCGCCGAGCAGCACGGGCGCGACCGCGACGGCGAGCTCGTCGACCAACCCCTCGCGCAACAGCGCCTGCACGAGCGCCGCACCGTGGGTGAGGACGTCCCGGTCGCCCGCTGCAGCTTCGCCGTGGCGACGGCGGTGACGAGATCGTCGGTGACCCACCGGCCGTGACCGGGCGCCGGGTGGTCCGGTGCCGTGTGGGTGACGACGAAGATCGGGACGCCGTCGTGGTGGTCCCCGCCCCAGCTGTTCGCGAGCTCCCACGACCGGCGTCCGATGAGGACCGCACCTGTCGTCACCATGTCCCGGAACACCGCGGCGTTGACCGGGGTGGAAGGCGGCGGCTCGGCCTGCTGACCGTCATCGGTCAACCACGCGTGCAGCGGTCCGCCGGTGGTACCCAGCCCACGGCCCGGGGCGTCGTCACCGGGCCCCGAGACGAAACCGTCGAGCGACATGGACATGTGAACGACGAGCTTGCTCATCCCCGCTCCTCCTCCGTGATCCCGGCATGGTCGCAGATCCCCACCCCGTGGGGCGTGCTGTCGCCCGCCGGGCTGGTACGCGCCGCGTGTGTCCGACCCGTTCCCTAGGGTCGGGGCATGGTCAGCTTCCGGCAGCCCGGCACGGTCGTCACGAACCACCGGTTGTCGGTGCCGTTGCGGCCGACCGAGCCGGACGGGGAGCAGATCGAGCTGTTCGTGCGCGAGGTCGTGGCGGACGAACCCGGCGCCGAGCGTCGCCCGCCGCTGCTGTTCCTGCAGGGTGGTCCGGGGTGCGCGGCCAACCGGCCGGTGGGCCGGGAGTCGTGGCTCGAGGTCGCGCTGCGCGACCACCGCGTGCTGCTCATGGACCAGCGCGGGACGGGGTTGTCCACCCCGGCGAACCGCCGCACACTCGTGGCCCGCGGCAGCGCCGCCGAGCAGGCCGAGTACCTCACCTGGTTCCGGGCCGACAGCATCGTCGCCGACTCCGAACAGGTCCGCCAGCAACTGTTGCATGGTGCACCGATGCGGCTGCTGGGCCAGAGCTTCGGCGGGTTCTGCGTCCTGACCTACCTCTCGCAGGCCCCCGACGGCATCGAGCAGGCCTACGTCACCGGCGGTCTCGCCGGTCTGACCGCGACCGCCGACGACGTCTACCGGGTCACGTACCCGCTGGCGGCCGAGCGCAGCCGACGTCACTACGCGAACTACCCGGGCGACGTCGAGGTCGTGCAGCGGCTGGTGGCCGAGCTGCTCGAACGACCGGCGCGGCTGCCGGGCGGGGGCCTGCTGACCGCCGAGGCGTTCCAGTCGTTGGGTCACCCGTTCGGCACCCGCGACGGCAGCCACCACCTGCACTACCTGCTCGAGACGGCCCTCCCGGATGCTCACGGCCCCTCGGACGCGTTCCTCGCCGCGGTCGAGGAGCAGACCCGGCTCACCGACCGGCCGCTCTACGCCGTCGTCCACGAATCCTGTTACGCGCAAGGGGGTCCGACCGCGTGGTCGGCCCAGCGAGTGCGAGGCGAGTTCCCCGAGTTCGACGCCGCCGCCGCCGTTACCGAGGGCCGCCCGGTGATGTTCACCGGCGAGATGACGTACCCCTGGATGTTCGACGTCGACCCCGCGCTGACGCCGCTGCGGGAGGTCGCCGACCTGCTCGCGGCGAAGGACGACTGGCCCGCCCTCTACGACGTCGACCGCCTGCGCGCCAACACCGTTCCCGTCGCCGCGGCCGTGTACTCCGACGACCTCTACGTCCCGCTCGCGCTCTCCGAACCCACGGCCGCCACCGTCGGGGCGCTGGACGCCTGGATCACCCCGGACCACCAGCACGACGCGCTGCGGGTCAGCGACGGCGCCGTGCTCGAGGAGTTGATCGTCCGTTCGGGCGTGCGTGGGTGAGGCGGGTCAGGTCGTCGGCGGCGGCACCGCGGCGCACACGGCTCCCCGGTTGCCGTCCTGGTCCGCGATGACGGTGACGCCCGGGGCGTCGCTGTCGTCGACGACCGTTCCGCCCGCCGCGACCGCAGCCGCGACGCGCTGCGCCGCGACCTCGGGCGCGACGTAGCGCCGAACCCCCCACGGCGGGTCAGCCGTGCAGGCGGCTCACGGCGGCGGCGACCGCGTCGAAGCGGGCCCGGTCGAGCGCCGCACCCTCGCGGCGGACGTCGGACGGCGCGAGCCGCAGCACCCGGTCCAGCCGCACCTCCGACGGCCGACCCCTCGGGTCCCACCCGCCGGAGCCGACGTCGAGCCAGTGCCGGCCGTGCGCGGCTTCATCGGCGGCGTCGCGGTCGTGGTCCTTGCTGGTGAGCATCAACGCGAGCAGGTCGGCGCCGTCCCGGGAGACCACGAGCACCGGGCGGTCCTTGCCGCGGCCGTCGGCCTCCTCGTAGGGCACCCACGCCCAGACGACCTCACCGGGATCGGGGCGGCCGTCGCGCCGCGGCGCGTAGTCGAAGCGCAACGGTCCGGTGGCCTCGCGCGGTGGGCGCCGCACCGAGACCTGGGCGCGCGACTCCGCCTGCGGCGCGCGCTGCTCCTGGCGCGGCTGCTGCTCCACCCGGCGTTGCTGCTCCCACCGCTGGCGGCCCGCCCGCAGCCCGGTCCGGACGGCGAGCCGCACCGCCTGGTTCACCACCCGCTGCCACGACGCCACGCCCGCACGCTACCCACCGAGCGGGCGGGGCCTCCGCGCGTCGGACCGTCACGGACGGTCGAGCGCGACCTGGTAGACGTCACGGCGCCGCAGGCCGTACTCGGCGGCGACCTCGGCGGCGGCGTCGCGGCGGGACAGGCCGTCCGCGATGCGTGCGGCCACCAGTTCGGCGATCCGTTCCGGCTCCAGGTCGCCGCCCGTCGCCGTGGCCCCGCCGACCACCACGCAGATCTCCCCCCGCGGCTCACCCGCGGCCGCCCACGCGGCGAGCTCGGCCAACGGGCCGCGGCGGATCTCCTCGTGGGTCTTGGTCAGCTCGCGGCAGACCGCGGCCGGCCGGTCGGCCCCGAACGCCTCGGCCATCGCCGCGAGGGTCTCGGCCAGCCGGCGCGGCGACTCGAAGAACACCGACGTGCGCGGGTCGGACGCGAGCGCGGCGAACGTGCGCGCCCGCTCCCCCGCCTTGCGCGGCGGGAACCCCTCGAAGCAGAAACGGTCCGTCGGCAGGCCCGAGACGGCGAGCGCCGCGGTGACCGCCGACGGCCCGGGCAGCACCGTCACCTCCAGGCCCGCTGCGACCGCGGCCACGACCAGTCGGTAGCCCGGATCGGACACCGATGGCATCCCGGCGTCGGTGACCAGCACGACGTCGTCGCCCGCGGTCATGGCCTCGACCAGCTGCGGCACCCGGCCGGCCTCGTTGCCCTCGAAGAACGACACGACCCGACCGGTCGTCGTCACCCCGAGGGCGGCGGTGAGGCGCGCGAGGCGGCGGGTGTCCTCCGCGGCGACCACCGGCGCGGTGGCGAGCGCGGTGCCGAGGCGCGGCGAGGCGTCGGCGGCGTTGCCGATCGGGGTGGCGGCGAGCAGCAGCCTGCCCGTCACAGCGCGGTCCTCATGGAGCGCACCCTACGATCGCGGGCGTGACGGCCACCCTCCCCGAGCGGCTCGAGGGCCGACCGGAGGCCGACACACCGACCGACGACGGCCCCGTCGGCGACGGCGCGACGCTGTCGCGCACCGTGCCGGCCTCGCTCGAACCGTGGACCCCCACCTCGCCGCGCCGAGGCTGGGTCCTGCTCGCGATCGTCGTCGCGGTCGCCGCCGTCACCCGCTTCTGGGCGTTGGCGTTCCCGGCCACCAAGAGCTTCGACGAGGTCTACTACGCGACCAACGCCGAGGAACTGCTGCGCTTCGGCTACGAGGACAACCGCGGCTACATGTTCGTGGTGCACCCGCCGCTCGGGAAGTGGCTGATCGCCGCGACCTCCGCGCTGTTCCACGAACCGACCTTCCGTGACGCGTGGGGCTGGCGGGCCGCGCCGGCGATCGCCGGTGTGCTGTGCGTCGTCATCGTGGCGCGGGTGGCGCGGCGCATGTTCCGGTCCGAGGTGCTGGGCGCGGTCGCAGGCCTGCTGCTCGCGCTCGACGGCGTCACCCTCGTGCAGTCGCGGGTCGCGCTGCTCGACATCTTCCTCGAGCTGTTCGTCCTCGCGGGCTTCGCGGCGCTGGTCGTGGACCGCGACCGGATGCGGGCCACCCTGGCCGGCTGGATCGCCGACGGTGTCGACCTCCGGCTCGGCCTGCCGGCCCTCGGCCCGCGGCCGTGGCGGCTGGTCGCGGGCGTCATGTTCGGCGCGGCCGTGGCGGTCAAGTGGAGCGGGCTGTCGTGGTGGATCGGGTTCGCCCTGTTGTCGCTGTGGTGGGACCGCAACGCCTTCAAGGCGGCGGGGGCCCGCTCGCCGTTCCTGCGTACCGTCACCCGCTCGGCCGGCTGGGCGGTCGGGTCGCTGGGGCTCACCCCGATCCTGATCTACGCGTTCACCTGGACCGGCTGGTTCGCCGGCGAGAACAGCTGGAACCGGCACTACGGCGACGGCAAGTGGTACGGCGTGATCGGCGCGCTCGCCCAGTACCACCACCAGGCGTACGAGTTCCACAAGGGCCTCGACAGTTTCCACCCCTACAAGTCCAACCCCTGGTCGTGGCTGGTCCTCGGCCGTCCGGTGACCTACTACTACGAGCAGAACGGCGTCACCGGCTGCGGCCCGACCGGCACCACCTGCGCCCGCGAGATCCTGCTCATCGGCACCCCGCTGATGTGGTGGGGGTTCGTACCCGCGTTGCTGTTCGTGCTGTGGAGCGGGGTGACGCGGCGCGACTGGCGCGGCGGCGTGGCGCTGACGGCCATGGTGGTCGGCTGGCTGGTGTGGTTCCCCAACCCGCACCGCACGATGTTCCTGTTCTACATGGCTCCGCTCGTGCCGTTCCTCGTCCTGGCGTTGACCCAGGCGCTCGGTGCGCTGCTGGGTCCGGCCGTCCCCGCGGCGCCCGCGACCGACGACGGCGGCCCACCCGATCCGTGGCTCGCCGCCCGGCGTCGACGCCGGGCGATCGGAGCGGCGATCGGCGCCACCTACCTCGGCGTCATCGTCGTGGACTTCGTCTGGATGTGGCCGCTCTACACCGGTGGGCTGCTGACCTACAGCCAGTGGCAGGCCCACATGTGGTTCCCCAGCTGGGTGTGACCCTCGGGGGAGCCCGGACGCCGGGGCGGATCTCCAGGGTGCGGGTCGAACTCTTCCCGTGCCCCGGCGGCGCGGCCAACCCACGGATGGGTATGCCGTGCTCCATGAGCCTCTCCGCGAAGATCCGCCGTGCCCCCCTCCGCCTGTCCTCGGGCGCCTTCATCCTCAACGCCGGTCTCGGCAAGCTCAAGGCCGACGACGCCACGGCCGGCCAGTTGCACGGGATGGCCGCCGGCACGTACCCGTTCCTGGCGAAGGTCGACCCGAAGGTGTTCGTCAAGGGCCTCGCCGTCAGCGAGATCGCGCTCGGGTCGCTGTTGCTCGCACCGATCATCCCGGCGGGTCTCGCCGGCATCGCCCTCACCGGCTTCGGCGGCAGCCTGCTCGGGCTCTACCTCAAGACCCCCGGCATGACGAAGGAGGGTTCGGTGGCGCCGACCCAGCAGGGCACCGCCATCGCCAAGGACGCTTGGTTGACCTCCATGGGGGTGGCGCTCGTGCTCGACGCCGCGCTCTCGGAGTCGCGGATCACCGACGACGCCCGCGACATCATCCCGATCCCCGGTCACTGACCGACCGGTCGACCCCGTCGGGTTGACCCGACCGCCGGGCCGGACGGCGCTGCCCGTCCGGCCCTGGTGCGTCCCCCGCCTGAAAAGCCGCGACAGATCCGCGCCGCTCCCGGCACGATGCCGGGGTGCACACCGGATCACCGACGGCCGCGGCGTGAGCGCTCCGGACGACCTGCTCGCCGCCTACGACGCGCAGCTGCGCACGGACGCCGAGACCCCGGGCGCGGCGGTGGTCACCCGGCACGGCCCGTTGCGGCTCGTGACGTTCGCCGGCGGGCGCGGGTTCGTCACCTACCGGGACCTCGACGGCGCCGACGAGGTCGGCATCGCAGGCCTCGTCGACGCGGCGTTGGTGCACTACCGCCGCGACCCGTCGATCACCCGCGTCGAGTGGAAGACGCGCGGCCACGACCACGCCCCGGGACTCGAGAACATCCTGCGCGCACGGGGTTTCCGTCCCGAGGAGACCGAGTCGATCATGATCGGGGACGCCCGGGCGCTCGCCGTCGACGTGCCCCTGCCCGCGGGCGTCACGCTGCGCCGGGTCAGCGACGAGCCCGACGTGCGCGCGATGGTGTCGATGCAGAACGAGGTGTTCGGGGACCCGGACGACGCCGGGATGACCGACGCGCTCCTGCACCGCCTCGGCCGTGACGACGGCATGGAGCTGTGGGTGGCCGAGTCGGACGGGGTGATCGTCAGTGCCGGCCGCGTGGAGCCGGTGGAGGGGACGTCGTTCGCCGGCATCTGGGGCGGGGCGACCCGACCGGAGTGGCGCGGCCGCGGGATCTACCGTGCGCTCACCGCCGCCCGGGCCCGCTCGGCCCTGCGGGTCGGGAAGACGCTGCTCCACTCCGACTCGACCGAGTTCTCGCGTCCGATCCTCGAACGCGCCGGACTGATCCGGGTCTCGACGACGACGCCGTGGGTCTGGAACCGCTGACCGGCGGGCCCGACGTGACGTGGGACGCTGCCCGCGTGGACACGCCCGCACACCTGCACCAGTTGGCGGGTGACGGCGCGCGCCTCGCGGACGCCGCCGCGGACGCCGACTGGGACGCCCCCGTGCCGGGCATCACCTGGACGCTGCGTGAGGTCGTGGTGCACGTCGGCTGCGTGCACCGCTGGAGCGCCGACATCGTGCGCCGCCGGTTGACCCGCAACGAGACCGGCGGCAGCGCCTCGTTCCACCCCGGCCTGCCCGACGCCGAGGTCCTGCCCTGGTACCGCGCGGGTCTCGACGCCCTGATCACGACCCTCACGGAGACCCCCGACGACGCCGAGGCCTGGATGTTCGGTGCGATGGTCCCGGCCCGGTCGACCTGGGCGCGGCGCCAGGCGCACGAGACCGCCATCCACCGGGTCGACGTCCAGGCCGCCGCCGGGACCGGGATCGACGGTTTCGACGCGGGTTTCGCCCGGGACGGCCTCGCCGAAGTGGTCGGCTTCGCCACCGGCTTCCGGCTCGACGGCACGGGCCGACTGCGGCTGCAGGAACTCGAAGGCGAGAACTGGTGCGTCACGTTCGCCGACGGCCGGGTCCGGGCCCAGCGGGGCGGCGACGGCGGGGCCGATGCCACCGTCAGCGGCCGCGCGTCCGACCTCTACCGCTGGGCGTGGAACCGGGCGGCGGACGTCACCGTGACGGGCGACCCGTCCGTCGCGGCTCTCTGGCGGAAGGTGGAGATCACGTGAACGACGACGTCACCGAGATCGAGGGCGTGGTCGACAGGTTCTTCGCGGCCTTCACGTCCGGGCCGGGGCTGGTCGACCGACTCGAGCGGTTGCGTGGGCTCTTCGTGCCGGAGGCGGTGGTCGTGCGCACCTGCGGGCAACCGCTCACCGTCTACGACGTCAACGGCTTCATCGCACCGCGCCTCACCCTGCTCACCGGCGGGACGCTCACCGACTTCCGCGAGTGGGAACTGGCCGGGCGCACCGACGTGTTCGGCGACGTCGCCTCGCACTGGTGCAGCTACGCCAAGACGTGGGTGCAGGACGGCGTCCAGCACTCCGGCGGCGGGATGAAGACGCTGCAGCTGGTGCGGACCCCGGCCGGGTGGCGGATCAGCGCCGCCGCCTGGGACGACACCCGTGAGGGTCTGGATCTCGACCAGGCCGTCAGCCACGCGGCCGTGAAGTGAGACCGCTGCAGTGAGCAACGGTGCCGGGAGCGACGGTCGCCGGGTCGTGGTGACCGGGGCGGCGGGGCGGATCGGGTCGCTCGTCGTCGGTGCGCTCGGCGACCGGTGGGACGTCGTGGCCACCGACCTGCGACCGGGCGAGGGTGTCGACCCACTCGACGTCGCCGATCGTTCCGCCTGCCTCGCCGCCTTCGCCGGTGCCGACGCCGTGGTGCACCTCGGGGCCGACCCGAGCCCGATCGCCGACTGGGACCACCTGCACGGGCCGAACGTCGTCGGTGCGTACGCGGTGGTCTCGGCCGCGGTCGAGGCGGGCGTCCGGCGTCTCGTGCTGGCCAGCAGCCTGCACGCGGTGTCGGCGCGGGCGCCGCACGCCCAGGCCCGGGCGGGCGACCCACCCCGGCCCGGCAACCTCTACGGCGCGACCAAGGCCTTCGCCGAGGCGCTCGGGGCGTGGGCCGCGGCGACCAGCGACCTCGAGGTCGTGGCCCTGCGCATCGGCTGGTTCCACGACGGTCGTCCGGACCACGACGACCCGTGGCACGACCCGCCCGCCTGGTTGTCCCCGCGCGACACCCTCGACCTCGTCCGCGCCGGCGTCGAGGGGCCGGTCGACGGGTTCACCGTGGTGTCGGGGGTGTCGGCGAACCGGCTGCGGTCGGCGGCGTACGGCGACGCCGAACGGCGGCTCGGTTACCGCCCGGTCGACGACGCCTGGGCCGACTGACCTTCCGGCCGCGGCCCGCGCTCGAGCAACCGCCGCAGCAGGTGCTGCAGCCGGTCCCGCTCCGCGGCGGACAACGCCTGCGTGAGCGGCGCCAACGCGTCGCCGACCGCGGCCTGGATCCGCTCGCCGAGCTCCCCACCGGCCGAGGTCAGCGTGACCTCGACGACCCGCTGGTCGTCACGCCCGGGCAACCGTTGCACCAGGCCACGCGCGACCGCGCGGTCGACGAGGCCCGAGAGCGTCGAGCGTTCCAGCCCGAGGTAGGTCGCGAGGTCGCCGATCCGCAGCCGCCGGTCACGCAGGATCGCCAGGACCCGCAGCTGGGTCAGTGACAGGTCGTGCTCGGCCGCGATCCGTTGCAGCACCGCGGTGGTGCCGAACGCGCTCTGCACGAGCGCGTCGACCAGGGCGTCGTCGGACGAGGTGGCGGCCACCACCCGAGCGTACTGGACACAGTTCGTATCACCAACTACTTTAGTTCGTAGTCCCAACTACCCCTGGAGGTCGTCATGCAAGCAGCCGTGGTCACCGCGTTCGACGAGGCGCCCCACTTCACGTCGTTCCCCGAGCCGGTCGCCCGCGGGCCGCACGAGGTCGTCGTCGACGTCCTCGCCGCCGGCCTGCACCCGCGGGTGCGCTCGCAGGCGCGCGGCGCGCACTACACCAGTACCGCCGTGCTCCCGTTCGTCCCGGGAGTCGACGGCGTCGGCCGCGAGCCGGACGGCACCCTGCGGTACTTCGTCCTGCCCGACGACTCGGTCGGCGCGATGGCGCACCGCACCGTGGTCGACACCCGCCGCAGCATCGTGCTGCCCCCGGACTCCGACCCGGTCGCGGTCGCCGCGGCCATGAACCCGGCGATGTCGTCGTGGGTCGCGCTGCGGCACCGCGCCGCGTTCACCGCCGGCCAGAGCGTGCTGGTGCTCGGCGCGACCGGCAGCGCCGGGCGGTTGGCCGTGCAGGTCGCCCGCCTGCTCGGCGCGGGTCGCGTCGTCGCCGCCGGCCGCGGCATCGACCGGGTCGCCGCAGAGGTGGAGGCCCACGGCGCCGAGGTCGTCGACCTCGCGGACGAGGCGGGACTCGTCGCTGCGGCCGACGTCGACGTCGTCCTCGACTACCTCTGGGGGCCGCCGACGGTCGCTGCGGTGACGACGCTCGTGACCGCCCGCCCCGATCGCAGCCACACCCTCACCTGGGTGGAGATCGGCTCGGTCGCGGGCAGCACCGCGGCGATCCCGTCGGCCGCGCTGCGGTCGTCGGCGTTGCGGTTCGTCGGCAGCGGCCAGGGCTCGGTGGGTGCCGCGCAGATGCTCGCGGAGTTCCCCGCCATCACCGCGGCCGTCACCGCGGGCGACCTCGAGGTCGACGCCGAGGCGGTGGCGCTGGCCGACGTCGAGGCGGCGTGGAACGCGCCGGGCGGCTCCCGCCGGGTCGTCCTGGTTCCCTGAACCGGACGGCGCGAACTCAGTCGTCCGAGCCGAGTGCCGCGGTGATGTACCGCAGCGCCTCGGCCGGCGTCGAGCCGATCTCGCGGGCCAGCGCCGCGTACCGGGCGGCTTCGTCCCGCAGCCGCTCACGCGCGGTGTCACCGCCCGCGGTCACCACGGTGCCGGCCCGGCCGCGGGTCTCGACCAACCCGGCGGCCTCGAGTTCGCGGTAGGCACGGGCGACGGTGTTGACGGCCACGCCGAGGTCCTCGGCGAGGCGTCGGACCGTCGGCAGGCGCGCGCCCGCCACGAGCGTGCCGTCGGCGATCTGCGCCGCGAACTGCGACCGGATCTGGTCGAACGGCGGAGTGGGTGACGTGGCGTCGACGGTGATCACGCACGGCTCCTCGGGTCAGGCGAGTCGGGTGACCGTCACGCCGACGTCGACGTGGGTCGACGGCGGACCGCTGTAGACCCCCTTGAGCGGCGGCACGTCCGTGTAGTCGCGGCCCCGGCCGACGATGACGTGTCCGTACCCCGCGGGCACGAGGTTGGTCGGGTCGTAGCCCCACCAGCCACCGGTCCACCACTCGACCCAGGCGTGCGACTGACCCGACGATTCCCGCCCGATCGGCGCCTCACGATCGGGGTGCAGGTACCCGGACACGTACCGGGCGGGGATGCCGACGGCTCGCAGCACACCGATCGTCAGGTGCGCGATGTCCTGGCACACACCGGACCGCTGGTTCCACGCCTCCTGCGCGCCGGTCTGCACCTCCGTCGAACCCGGGACGTACTCGACGTTCTCCCGCACCCGGTCGGCGATCGCGCGGGCGGCGACAGCGGGCGACACGTCACGGGCACCGTCCGCGAGGGCGGCGACGGTCGCGTCGTCGACCGCGGTGCGCGGGGTCGGCGCGAGCAGTTCGGCGTACGTGTCGGTGCGGGCCGACGACGTGAGGGAGTCCCAGTCGACGGCGTCGGGCGCGGGCAACGCCTCGTTGGTCTCCACGGTGGAGCGCGACACCACCTCGAGAACGGTGTGCGGTTCGGACAGGTCGAACGCCGAGACCAGGGTGCCCCAGTAGTCCCAGTAGCGGTGCACCACGCCGGGGCGCGGCGCGATCTCGAGGGTCGCGTCGGTGACCGACTGACGGGCGGTCGTGAGCGGGGTCAGGCGGGCCTCGTTGTACGAGGCCAGGGTGGGTCCCTCGTAGTCGAACCGGGTCTCGTGCACGATCGCGAGCCGCCACGGCACGCTGGTCTGGGTGTTGCTCGGTGCAACGGTCACGTGCTCGTCAAACTCCCTCGTGGACCCACTGGACGGTGTTGCCGTGCTGGAAGAACCGGCGTGTGACGGCCAGCGAGCTCCGGGCTCCGGCGTCCTGCAGGGAGCGCAGCAGTCCGGGCAGTTCCGCGAGCAGGTGCCCGGTGTCGGCGTACTCCAACCGGGTGCGGGCCTGCCCGATGTACCGACGGGCCGGGTCGGTGACCGGCCCTCTCGCGTAGTGCCGTGTGCCCTCGGCGCCGGAGAGTCCGTCGATGTCGAGCAGGGCGTCCTCGGCGTCGATGAGGGCGGCGACCGCCGATCGCGGGAACAGCTTGTCCAGCAGGAGGAACTCGGCGGCGGTCTGCGCGGTCACGTTCGCACCGAACGAACGCAGGTACGCCCCCTCGGCTCCCGCCGCGCGCAGCAGCGTGGTCCAACTCGGACCGTGCACCGGGTCGAGCGCCTGCACGGACAACAGCCGGGTGGTCATGTCGAGGCGTTCGAGCGAGCGCCCCAGGACGACGAACTGGTACCCCTCGTCGTGGCTCATCGTGGACTGCGCGAGACCGGAGAGCAGCGCCGCCCGTTCACGGACGTAGGCCACGTAGGTGTACGAGCCGATCCGCTCGGCCGCCCGCCGCCGCGAGGGCAGCGCCTGCCAGGTGGTGTTGAGGCACTCCCACATCTCGGTCGAGACCGCCTCGCGTGCACCGCGAGCGTTGTCACGTGCAGCGGTCCACGCCCCGGCGATCGCGGTCGGTGAGGTCTCGTCGAAGGCCAGCACCCCGAGCGCCGACGCCGACGTCACCCGAGGGACGTCCTCCGGTGTCGGCACACCGAGGCTGTCGAGCAGCAGGCGGCACGAGCGGTCCTCGTCGGCCCACGGGTCCTCGAGCAGGCGCGAGAGGACGGCGTCGAGGATGCGCGCGGTGTCGTCCGCGCGCTCGACGTACCGACCGATCCAGAACAGCGACTCCGCGATGCGGCTCAGCACGGCGCGGCCCCCGGCCGTCGTCCCTGCTGCTGTTGCTGTTGCTGTTGCTGGTGCATCGCCGCGGCGGGACCGGGCTCGCGTTCGGCGCCCACGTGCGTGGACCGGCCCGCGGGCGGGATGAACTCGGACGGCGTGGGCACGGCGTCGGGCACTCCGGTGTCGGCGGCGTCGGCGAGCACCCAGGTGTCCTTCGACCCGCCGCCCTGCGAGGAGTTCACGACCAACTGGCCCTCGGGCAGCGCCACCCGCGTGAGACCGCCGGGCAGCAGCCACACCTCCTCGCCGTCGTGCACCGCGAACGGGCGCAGGTCGATGTGACGCGGCGCCGGGCCGTCGCCCACGAAGGTCGGCGACGTCGAGAGCATCACCGGCCGCTGCGCGATCCACCCGCGTGGGTCGTTCTCGATCTGCCGCCGCAGCCGGACCAGTTCGCGTTCCGACGCCCGCGGTCCGATGACGATGCCCTTGCCACCGGAGCCGTCGGTCGGCTTCACCACGAGTTCGGCGAGGTGTTCGACGACGTCCTCGCGCACGTCACGGTCGTCGAGGCGGTGGGTCTCGACGTTGTCGAGGATGGGCTTCTCCGACAGGTAGTAGTCGATCATGTCGGGGACGTAGGTGTAGACGAGCTTGTCGTCGGCGATGCCGTTGCCGACCGCGTTGGCGAGCGTGACGCTGCCGGCCCGCGCGGCGTTCATGATCCCGGGGCAGCCGATCACCGAGTCGGCGCGGAAGTGCAGCGGGTCGAGGAAGTCGTCGTCGACCCGGCGGTAGATGACGTGCACGGGCTCCTCGCCCGAGGTGGTCCGCATGCGGACCTCGCTCCCCGAGACGACCAGGTCGCGACCCTCGACCAGCTCCACGCCCATGAGGCGGGCCAGCAGCGCGTGCTCGAAGTAGGCCGAGTTGAACACCCCCGGCGTGAGCACCGCGACCACCGGGTCCTTCACCCCGTGCGGCGCCGCGGCCTTCAACGACCGCAACAGCATCTCGGGGTAGCCGTCGACCGGGTGGACCCGCTGGTCGGCGAACAGCCCCGGCATGGTCTGGGTCATCGCGCGGCGGTTCTCGATGACATAGCTGACGCCCGACGGGATGCGCACGTTGTCCTCGAGGACGACGAAGCGGCCGTGTTCGTCGCGGACGACGTCGATGCCCGCGACGTGCACCCGCACCCCGTTCGGCGGGGAGAAACCGACCGCCTCCCGGTGGAAGTGCGAGCTGGTGGTGACCAGGCGGCGGGGCACCACACCGTCGTCGAAGATCGCCCCCTCGCCGTCGTAGACGTCGGCCAAGAAGGCCTCGAGCGCGCGGACACGTTGCGCGACCCCGCGGCGCAGGACCTCCCACTCGTGGGCGTCGACGATGCGCGGGATGAGGTCGAGCGGGAACGGACGCTCCTCGCCGCCGAGGGAGAACGTGACGCCACGCTCGGTGAACACCCGGGCGAGGTGCTCGGCCTGGTAGCGCATCTCGCTGCGGCGCAGCGGTTGCAGGGCGGCGAACACCCCCTCGTACGCCTTCCGGGGCCGGCCGGGGCCTTCGAACATCTCGTCCCAGGCCCCTGCCGCCGCCGCGCCGTCGTAGGCGTCGAAGGCGCCGGGATCGGTACCGCCGGCGGGGTTGCCGGACCCCGCTGCGGACGCGAAGGCGGAGAGCGAGAAGGCCCCGGTGTCGCTCATGGCTGCACCCTAGTGAGCGGCCCGTGTCGGCCCGGTAACGCGGTCGCGGTCACCGGCACCTGACAGATCACCCAGAGCCGGCCGCCTGACGTCCGGCAAATCGGACAGTCCGGGCACTCAGCCTGGCGAGCCCTCCCGGCGTCCGGCACAATCCGGCGCGTGACGGGCGACGACCACCTCTCTCTGGAAGCGTTGCCGCCGTCCGTCGGCGACGCGGGGGTCTCCGCCCTGCTGCTGCGTGACCTCGCCGCCGCCGTCGCCGAGCCGGCGACCCACGGTGGCGTCCGGCCCGCGTCGGTCGAGGTCTCCGACGACGGCCACTTCTCCCTCCGCCCGGTCGCGGTCCCCGGCCGCGCGGTCGACACCGAGCACGCCCCGTTCGCCGCGCCGGAGCTGTTCGACGGCGCCACGCCCGACGGCCGTACCGACGTCTACGCGGCCGCGTGCCTCGCCCTCACCCGCTACCTCGGCTCGTCGCCGCTGCCCGTGCCCGGCCTCGCCCGTCGCGCCCCGACCGCGGTCCGCGTCGGCGCGCTACGTCAGGCCCACCGCACCCTGCCGGCCCGCCTCGGCGCCATGCCCGACCCGTTCCGGTCCGTGTTCGCGCAGGCGACCGCCAAGCAGACGCACCTGCGGCCCACCCCCACGGCGCTGGTCGCGATGCTCGACGCCGCGTTCGCCGCCGCGGGTCCGGACGCCGAGGCCGACGCGCGCGCCCGGGTCCGCCGTCTGCTCGCCCTCGCCCGGGTGTTCGTGCCCGTCGAGGCGCCCGTCGCCGCGGTGGCCGCCGTGCCGGCGGCCACCCACGCCCCGCTGCACCTGCCGCTGCG
>NZ_JBTJEQ010000052.1:0-32639 GCF_054456675.1 Jatrophihabitans sp. YIM 134969 | reverse complement strand
CGGGCGGACGGGGTCGGCGCCGGTGCGTCGGCGGCCACCCCGTTCGAGGCGGCGGGCGAGGTGGCGGGCGACGCGGCCGGCGCGGTGTCGTCGGAGGCAGGTGCGGCGCCCGGCTCGTCGGCCTCGGGGTCCACGTCGCTGTCGGTGGGACCCGCCGGGCCGCGGTAGTCGGAGAAGAAGTCGTGCCAGGCCGGGTCGACGCTGTCCGGGTCGCTCCGGTACCGCTCGTACATCTCCTCGACGAGCCACTCGTTGGGGCCGAAGCCCTCGGGGTCGGAGGAGCTGGTGTGGGACGTCAGGTCAGTCGTCGTCACGGGAAGAGAAGCCGCCCATCGCAGATGCGTCGGGCACGCGGTACCGAGGGTCGCGCCCGGTTGGTTTCTCTCAGGTTACGCCGGGTGACCCCGCGTGTCCCTCGGAACACGCAGTGAACCGGGGCACGCAGGGGCCTCACCCCTCGGTCGACGCCACCGTCGGAGCGGTGAAGGCCGTGGCGCACGCGCCGTAGCCGATCCGGTCGAGTGCGGCGGTGTCGACGCCCTCGGTCCCCAGGGCCAGGGCCGCCGTGAGCGCGGCCTGCACCTGTTCCGGGTCGCCGCCCCCGGTCGTGGCCGTGCGTACCGCCTGTAGACGCGCCTCCCACGACCCCATGGAGGTGACGGCGGGGTCGAGCCAGGCGGTGCGCAGGGTGGTGGCGTCACCCTCCGGCAACGACGCCTCGCGGGCCTTGCCCACCGCCTCCTCGACCAGGTCGAACCGGCCGAGCGCGAACTGCAACGCCGTCAGCGGCCGCGCAGGGTCGTAGCGGTCGAGCTCCGCCGTCCCGGACGTCACGTCGCCGCAGATGTCGCGGACGTGCTGCGCCGAGCCCGCACAGGCCGTCAACGTGCCGGCGAGGACGACGACGATCAGCCCGGCCGCGACCCGGCGGATCACGTGATGTCGCGCCGCAGCGAGGTCGCGAGTCCCAGGCCGACGAGCACGACGGTCCACCCGACCAGGATGGCGACGCCCCCCGCCAGGGGCAGCAGGTCGACGTTGTTGAACGACGTGTTGCCGGTGATGCTCGCCGCGCCTCCTCCCGGCAGGTACGGGAAGGCGTACTTGACGCCCGGCAGCGCGATGATGAGGTTCTCGAGGATCACGACGTACACCACGCCGACGACCACGCCGACGATCTGGTTGCGCGCGAGCGCCCCGAACCCGAATCCGAGCAGCCCGTAGAGCACGACGACCACGAACGCCTCGATGATCGGGACGACGACCCCGTTGTCGCCGGTGGCCGACACGTCGACGCCGCGGGCGGCGAGCCACGGCAGGGCGATGGCCACCTGGATCGCGACCGTCGCCAGGGCGTACAGGATCCCGACCAGCACCATCGTCACGCCCTTGGCCACGATGACCTGCCACCGCTTCGGCGTGGTCAGCAGCGTGGGCGTGATCGTCTGGTAGCGGTACTCGGTCGTCACGATGAGCACGCCGAGCACGAAGACCGCGATGTAGGCGGCCGACGCCCCCGCGAACAGGTTCGGCACCTGGTCCGCGGACAGGTTCGGGTCGCTCGCGATCGGACCGATGACGCTGAGCGCGCCGAGGGCGAGCGTGGCGACCAGCAGCCAGAACCACACCTGCGTGGTGCGCAGCTTGATCAGTTCGGACCGGACGTTGCGGATCACTGCTGCGCACCCCCCGTCAGGGAGAAGAACAGTTGCTCGAGGTCGAAGCCGTCGTGGCGCAGTTCGTGGACCTCGACACCCGCGAGGAACGCGGCGTGGCCGATGTCGGAGATCTGGGCGTTCCGCACCCGGACCAGACCGGGTTCGCCGGCGTCGGTGACCTCGGCGGCAGGCAGGTCGGCGCGCAGTCGCTTGACCAGCGGTGCCGGGGTCGGCGTGCGGACGACGACGGAGTCGTTCGCGGCCGCGAGGTCCTTGATGGCGCCCTCGCGGACGAGGCGTCCGTGGTCGAGGATGACGACCCGGTCGGCCATGGCCTGCATCTCGGCCAACTGGTGCGAGCTGACCAGCACGGTCCGGCCGCCGTCAGCGAGGTGACGCAGGAACCCGCGCAGCCACCGGATGCCGTCGGGGTCCAGGCCGTTCGCCGGCTCGTCGAGGATGAGCACCTGCGGGTCGCCCAGCAGGGTGGTGGCGAGCCCGAGGCGTTGCCGCATCCCGAGTGAGTAGCCCCGGACCTTCTTGCCGGCCGCATCGCGGAGCCCGACCTGCTCGAGGACCTCGTCGGCGCGGGTGTCGGGCAGGCCCGCGGCGGCGCAGTAGACGCGCAGGTGGTTACGAGCCGTGCGCCCCGGGTGGAAGCTCGCCGCCTCCAACGCGGCGCCGACGACCCGCAGGGGGTCGTGCAGGGCGGGGAACGGCCGGCCGCCGATGGTCGCGGACCCCGAGGACGGTGAGACCAGGCCGAGCAGCATCCGCAGCGTGGTGGTCTTGCCGGCGCCGTTGGGGCCGAGGAACCCGGTGATGGACCCGGGTTCGACGGCGAAGCTGAGCTGGTCGACGGCGACGAAGTTGCCGAACCGCTTGGTGAGACCCTCGACGACGATGCGTCCCGCGGCCGGCGCGGCGGCGGTGGGTGCGGGGGTGGCGGCGGTCATGGCGTGGTCCGCGGGATCGCTCTCACCCGCGACAGTCTGGACCATCCGGGTATGACCCGGAACAGAGGGATGCCCGTCCCGTAACGTCAGCGCTTTCGTTGAGCGTTGCACCATGCAGCAGTCAGGAGACCCACCGTGTCAGCCGTCGTCGCGTCCAACCGCGGCCCCCTGTCCGTCACCGTCGACGCCGACGGGGAGGACCGGGTCGAGCGTGGAGGCGGCGGGCTGGTCACCGGCATGGTCGCGGCGCTCGAGCAGGCCGAGGACGCCGTCTGGGTCTGCGCCGCCCTCAACGACCGCGAGCGTGCCCTGGCCCGGCGCGCCGGCGGCGGCCCCCTGGCATCGGCCGGGGTCGACACCGGTGCGCTCGACGTGCGGATGCTGCCCATCGACGCCAACACCTTCCGGCAGGCGTACACCGGGATCGCCAACTCGACGCTCTGGTACGTCCACCACCTGCTCTTCGACCGCGCGTACCGCCCGGCGTTCGACGCCGCCTGGCGCAAGCAGTGGGAGGGATACCGCCGCTACAACCGACGTTTCGCCGACGCCATGGCCGAGGTGGCCGACCCGGGTTCGGCGGTGATGGTGCAGGACTACCACCTGTTCCTCGCCCCCGGGCAGCTGCGCGCCGCCGACCCCGACACCCGCATCAGCCACTTCACCCACACCCCGTGGGCGCCGGTGGACTCGTTCCGCATGCTGCCCGACGACGTCGCCACCGAACTGCTGCAGGGACTGCTCGGCGCCGACCTGGTCGGCTTCCACACCCGCCGCTGGGCCGACGCCTTCCTCGAGTGCGTCGAGGACACACTCGGACTCGCGGTCGACGACGGCGCGGTCATCGCGCCCGACGGTCGCGTCGTGCGTACCGGCGTCTTCCCACTCGGGGTCGACGCCGACGCCCTGCACGAACGGGCGCACCGCCGCGACGCCGAGCGGGCCTTCGCCGAACTGCGCGACCTGGTCGGCGACCGGAAGGTGATCACGCGGGTCGACCGCACCGAGCTGTCCAAGAACATCCTGCGCGGGCTGCTCGCCTACCGGGAACTGTTGCGCACGCACCCGGAGTGGCACGACCGTGTCGTCCACATCGCGTACGCCGACCCCAGCCGGCTGGACCTGCCCGACTACCGCGAGTACGTCGCCGACGTCGAACGGGTCGGCGCCGAGATCGCCGACGAGTTCGGCACCGACGAGTGGACCCCGCTGCTGCTCGACGTCGAGGGCGACTACCCGGCGTCACTCGCGGCGCAGCGCCTCGCCGACGTCGTGTTCGTCAACCCGGTCCGCGACGGCATGAACCTCGTGGTCAAGGAAGGCGCGCTGCTCTCGGAGAAGGACGCGGTCGTGGTGTTGTCGCGGGAGGCCGGTGCGGTGCCGGAGCTCGGCGCCGACGCCCTGCTCGTCAACCCGTTCGACGTCAGCGGGACGGCCGCCACCCTGCACGCGGCGCTCACGATGTCCGCGGACGACCGGGCGCGCCGCGCTGCGAACCTGCGGCGGGCCTCGGCCCACGGTGGCCCGCGCAGCTGGTTCGAGGACCAGCTCGCCGCGGTGCGGACCGCCTGACGTCCCTGACGCCCCTGAAGGCCTTGACGCCACGGACCCGCGGCTCAGCCGGTCGCGGCCAGCCGCTGCAGCAGCGCCACGACCGCGGCGGGCCCGTCCACCACGACGTCGGCCACGGCCGCCACCCGCGGGTCGATGTCGGTGTCGGCCCCGGCGAGCGGGTCCGGTGAGCCGGACGGCCGCACCCCGACGCCCACCGCGGGGCGGCCGGTCTGCTCCCGCCACACCTGCACCCGCTCGAAGGCCGGGATGTCGCCGAGGTCGTCGCCCGCCCACAGCACTGCGGTCGGGTCGAGCTCGTCGAGCAGCGCACCGAGCGCCCCGCCCTTGTCCACGCCCGGCACCCGCACCTCGAGGACCTGCTTGCCGGGGTGCACCTCGAGGTGGTGGCGTTCGGCGAGGGCGGTGACCGGTCCCGCCACGACGTCGAACGCGGCGTCGGGGTCGGCGGCGAGACGGGTGTGCACGACGAACGACACGTCCTTGTCCTCGACCCACACGGCCGGGTCGGCACCGGCACCGGTCAGCACGCCGTCGACCTCGGCCCGCGCCGCGGTCATCTCGGGTGGGGTCGGCAGCACGGTCAGTCGTCCGTCTCGCAGCTGCTGAGCGCCGTAGACGCCGTCGACCAGCAACCCCGGGAGGTCCTCGAACCCCCCGAGGCGCACGACGGTCTCGGCTTCCCGCCCGGTGATGAACGCCAGCCGCACCCCGACGGCGACCAGGGCCTGCAGCGCGTCGAGGGTGCCCTCGACCGGCCGGGACGTCTCCGGGTCACGCACGATCGGGGCGAGCGTGCCGTCGAAGTCCAGGGCCACGAGGCCGCCGGCGATCCGGGCGGCGAGCTGCTCCAGACGGGGGTCGTCGGCCGGGTCGGGACTGGTGCGGGCGTCGTCGGCGGTCACCCCGCGATCGTGCCGGACGCCGCCGGCACCCGTCGGCGGCACCTCGGCGCCACCCCTCGGTTCGAACGCGTTCATGTGTCGTGCACCCACGTCTCGCGGCCCCGGTTATGCTCCGCCGCGTGCAGGCCGCCGCCGACGCCGGGGACGTCCGGTCGAACCCCTCGGGCGACTCACTCTCCGATCTGCGCCAGCGCAGCCCGATCGCCGCCACCGTGGTCCCCGAGGTCGTCCACGGCACCCCGGCCGCGGTGCTGCTCGTCGACCTCGACAGCGGCGACGTCGTGTTCGCCAACAGCCTCGCGGCCGACCTCGCCCCCGGCATGCGGCTGCCGTTGTCGGTCGACGACTGGTCGCGCGCCGCGGGGCTGGAGGACATCAGCGGCGACGATCTCGCCGGCGACCGTGGCGACGTCGAGCGTCCGGGCCGGGGCCGTCCGTTGTCCCGGGTGGCCCGCGGCGAACCGGTCATGGGTGAGGCGGTCACCGCGGCGAGGGCCAACGCCGGCTTCGAACGCCGGGAACCGCTGTGGGTCGTCGGGCTGCCGCTCGCCGACGCCCCGGGCGCCCTCGGGCGCCAGGCGGTCGTGCTGTTCCTGCCGGTCCGGCAGGCGGCCGCCGTGGCCGGGGCGCAGGAGTCCGCGGCCTCGCTGCGCGACCGTGCCCTGCTCGCGACCCGCATCTCGATCACCATCAGCGACCCGGCCCAGCCCGACAACCCGTTGATCTGGGTCAACCCGGCGTTCCTCGAGGTGAGCGGGCGGACCTCGGCCGAGGTGCTCGGCCACAACTGCCGGTTCCTCCAGGGACCCGACACCGACCGGACGGTCGTCGCCGAGATCCGCGACGCGGTCGCGGCCGGCACCCCGATCACCGCGACCCTGCTCAACTACCGGTCCGACGGCGTCCCCTTCTGGAACCGGGTCTCGATCTCGCCCGTGCTCGACGGCTCCGGCGAGATCACCCACTTCGTGGGCGTCCAGGTCGACGTCACCGAGCGGGTCGAGGCCGATCAGCGGCGCGAGCGTGAACTCACCGAGGTGCAGGTCGCACGTGACCGCCTAGCCCTGCTCGCGGCCACGACCAACCGGCTCGCGGCCTCGCTCGACCCGGCCGAGATCGTGGACCTGCTCCTGCACCTGGTCGTGCCCCGGCTCGGGACGTGGGCGGTGGTGGTCACCCTCGACGAGTCCACCGGGCGGACGTCGGCCCACGTCCTGCACCCCGGGGCCGCGGGCGACGACCACATCCGAGCGCTGGTCGACGGCGCCCGCGACGACCTCGGGCCGTTCGCGCCCGACCACCCCGTCAGCCGGCTCCTGCGGGGCGAGGGTGCCGCCGTGGCGGTACCAGTCGAGCAGTTGCGGGCTGCCACCGGGACCGGGTCGCTCGGCCGGCTGGTCGAGAGCCTCGGCGCGGCCGCCGCGGCGCTCGCCCCGATCACCGCCCGCGGCCGGGCGCTCGGTGTGCTGGTGCTGTTGGCCGACGCCGAGGCGTCCGGCTTCGGCCCGGGAGAGGTCGAGGTGCTCTCCGACGTCGCCGCGCGCGCCGGCCTCGCACTGGACAACGCCCGGCTGTTCGCGGGCGAACACCAGGCGGCCGAGACGCTGCAACGCGCGCTGCTGCCGACGTTGGCGCCGATCGAGGGGCTCGACGTGAGCGCGCGGTACCTGCCGGCGACGGCCCGCTCGGCCGTCGGGGGTGACTGGTACGACGTGCTGCGGTTGCGCGACGACCTCGGCGTCGGCATCGCGATCGGCGACGTCATGGGCCACGACCTCGCCGCCGCGGCCGCGATGGGCCAGTTGCGGTCGGTCCTGCGCTCGTACGCCTACCCCGGGGCCCGGCCGGCCGCCGTCCTCGAGCAGTTGGACCAACTCGTGCAGAGCCTGCAGATGGCCTCGCTGGCGACCTGCGCCTACGGCCGACTGACCCGCCCGGATCCCAGCGGTGACGCCGAGTTCGTGTGGGCGAACGCCGGCCACCCGCCGCCGCTGCTGCTCGGCCCGGACGGCGCGGTGCAGATCCTCACGACCTCTGCCTCGCGCATCGTCGGCGTGCCGTTCCACGGCGACGAGGAACGTGACGAGTCCGGCCCGGTCCGCGACGAGGGGCGGGTCGTCGTCCCGGTCGGCTCGACCCTCGTGCTGTACACCGACGGTCTGGTCGAGGAACGCGGTCGCGACATCGACACCGGCATCACCGTGCTGCTCGACCTGCTCCGCGAGTCCGGAGGCCGGGAGTCCGCGGCGGATCTCGTCCTGCGCCTCACCGAGCGCCGTTCGGTGGCCGAACGCGGCGACGACGTCGCCGTGCTCGCGGTGCGGGTGCTCTGACGCACGCCCGGTGACGGATCCCTTCCGGGCGGGCACACCTGCGTGCGGTGACCGCGCGGGAAGCGTCGGCCCCGGCAAGCCCGACATGGTCGTCGACCCGAGGAGCAGCTACGCGTGATCGCCGTGGAGCACGAGCTCTCACCCGGCGACCCCGCCGCAGTCGCGCTCGGACGCACCGTGGTGTCCAGGGTCTTCACCGACACCCCGGGCTGCCCACCGGTGCTCGACGACGCCGTGCTGGCCGTCAGCGAGCTGGTCACGAACGCGATCGTCGTGGCCCACGAACGGATCTGCCTCACCGTCGAACTCCTGGACGGGTTGGCGCGGATCGCGGTCTACGACGACGGCCCCGGCGATCCCGTGACGAAACCGAGTTCGCCCGACCGGCCCGACGGCCGCGGGCTGTCCATCGTCGAGGTCATCGCTGCGCGGTGGGGCGTCCGGTTGCAGCCACCGGGCAAGTGGGTGTGGGCCGAGTTCCCGCTGCAGCACGACGTCGCCTGAGCGCCGCCGAGCACCCGCCCGTCAGTTGACGCGGGTGCCGATGACCGCGCGGGCGGCCACGACCCCTCGCGAGTCGCAGACCTCGCCCGGCCGGCCGTCGGTCGTCACGCACAGGACGGCCGTGATCACGTTCGCCGCGCCGTCGATCGCCGTGCCCGCGGCCGAGTCCGGGTCGGCCGCGGCGGCGGCGATCGCCGCGGCGTCGAGGCCGTCGAGGACGCCCGGGGTGAACAGCGATCCGGCCGAGACGTACTGGCCCGCGAACAGCACGAACGGTCGTGGGTTGTCGTCGGTGACGTAGGGCGGGGCGTCGTAGCGGCGCAGCAGGCCGCGGTCGGTCGCGGTGACCGGGCGGGAGTTCGGTCCGCGGTACACCTGCGACTCGTAGAACGTCACCCCGACCAGGTCACTGCTGAAACGCGCGTCGCGGAACGTCGGCCCGATCGTGCCGGGGTACGGCGCGTCCGTCGCCGAGGCCGCCAGGCCGACGCCGCTGAGTTCCCCGAACCGCGACAGGGCGACCACCATCGACCACCGCATCGCGGCACACGGCGCGCAGTCCTCGGATCCCACCCAGATCACCCGGGGCCGGCCGTCGCCCGTGACGGCCGACCCGTTCACGGCGATCGGCACGGTGGCCACGCCGCCGGTGCCGACCTGGTCGAGGACGGAGGCGGGGACGTGGGCGACGGCGTCGAGCAGGGCGGGCGCGTCGGCGGTGGACGGCAGCGCGAGCGACGTGACGCCGGGGCCGGCGCCGGTCGGGGCGACCGGATCGGTGCCCGGCCCGCGGTCGAGGCGGACCGCGACCAGCACGGCGGCCACGCCGACCAGGACCACCAGCGGCACCACCTCGAGCAGGCGTCTCGCCCTCGTACGTTCGCCGGCCGGCACGCTGGTTAGTCTGCCGCAGTGCCTGCCGCCTCACCTGTCGAACGGCCGGTGCTCGCGGTCGGGGAGTGCGACCCGACCGTGCGTCACGTCGGTGTCCGCATCGAGGGAGCTGCGTCCGGAACCGACGTCGACGACATCGAGATCGAGGACGCCGAGATCGCCGCGGTCTCCCTCGACGGTGGGCGGGTGACCCGGCTGGTGCTGTCGAACTGCACGCTGCGCTCGGTGTCCCTGGTGGAGGTCGACCTGTCCGACGGCCGGCTCGACCGGGTCGAGGTCACCGGCTCACGGTGGGCCAGTTGCGTCGTGGACGGTGGGACGTGGGAGGGCGTGACGCTGACCGACGTCCGGTCGGTGCGGTTGTCGGCCCGGCAGGCGACGTGGCGCCAGGTGACGTTCCGGGACTGCGACCTCACGGCGCTCGACCTGTCCGGAGCGCGGTTGGACCGGGTGCGGTTCGAAAACTGCACGATGGTCGACACCGAATTCGCCGGTGCGACGGTGAAGAAGGTCGACTTCGTCGAGTGCGACCTGGCCGGTGTGCGCACGATCGGATCGCTGCGTGGTGCAACGGTCGACATGCCGACGTTGACCTCGATGGCCGGTGCCATGGCCGCGACGTTCGGGGTGACGGTCGCGGGGGTCGGTCACTCGCGGTAGGCGGGCGCCCGTGTCGAGGTCGGGCGGTCGGTCGCCTCGAGCAACGGCAGCGTGCGGTACGGGACGACGGTCGACAGCACGACCACGCTGGTGGTCCGCGTGACCACGCCGGACCGGCTGACCTGCAACAGGATCTGCTGCAGGTCGTCGTGCGAGGTCGCGGCGATGCGGGCGAGGACGTCGCCACTGCCGGTCGTGGCGTGGGCCTCCACGATGCCCGGGATGGCGGCCAGGTCGGCCGCGGCGGCGTCGAGGCCGCCCTGGGCGATCTCGATGGTGACGAACGCCTGGACCGGGTAGCCCGCGGCCGGCAGGTCGAGATCCGGTCCGTAGCCGGTCACCACGCCCTCGTCGTCCCAGCGCTGCATGCGGGTGGCCACCGTGGCCCGCGCGACGCCGGTGACCCGGGCCAGTTCCAGGACCCCGGCGCGCGGGTGCTCGCGCAGGGCTCGCAGCAGGGCGACGTCGAGAGTGTCGAGCATGGCAACCAGCCTAGTTGAACCGCACTTCTGCTGTGCCGAATCAGCATCTCGCCCAGCTGCGACGGCACGACTTGCGCAGCAGGGCGGGCCGCCGTTCGATCGGCCCATGACCGGCACCCTGGACCAGGCCCTCACCGACGACGAACGCCTCGCCGAACTGTCCCTGGAGCAGCTGACCACCCTCGTCGGGTTGGTCGAGCACGACGACACCCGCGACCCGTTCCCGGTCACCGGGTGGGACGCCGTGGTGTGGGTGGTCGGCAACGCCACCGCCCTGTCGCGTCACTTCGTCGCGGCCTACGGGATGGACCTGGTGGCCTACGCCGGCCCCGAGACCGGTCAACCCGACCACGTGTCGTACGTCCTGACCTCCGGCGCCTGCCGGTTCGTGCTGCAGGGCGCGGTCAAGCCGGGTTCACCCCTGGCCGACCACCACCGCAAGCACGGCGACGGCATCCTCGACATCGCGCTCGAGGTGCCCGACGTCGACCGTTGCATCGTGCACGCCCGCGCGCAGGGTGCGAGCGTCCTGGTCGAGCCGCACGACGTGTCCGACGAGCACGGAACGGTGCGCACGGCAACGATCGGCGCCTACGGCGACACCCGCCACACGCTGGTCGACCGGTCGCGCTACACCGGGCCGTACCTGCCGGGCTACGTCACCCGGACGTCGTCGTTCGTCCGGCGCGAGGGTGCCCCCCGCCGCGTCTTCCAGGCGCTCGACCACGTCGTCGGCAACGTCGAACTCGGCCACATGGACGAGTGGGTCGGCTTCTACAACCGGGTCATGGGCTTCACCAACATGGCCGAGTTCATCGGCGAGGACATCGCCACCGAGTACTCCGCGCTCATGAGCAAGGTCGTCGCCAACGGCAACCACCGGGTCAAGTTCCCGCTCAACGAGCCCTCGCCCGGCAAGCGCAAGAGCCAGATCGACGAGTACCTCGAGTTCTACGACGGCCCCGGCGCCCAGCACCTCGCGCTCGCCACGAACGACATCGTGCGGACCGTCGACGTCCTCACCGCCGAGGGCGTGGAGTTCCTCTCGACCCCGGACTCCTACTACGAGGACCCGGCCCTGCGAGCCCGTATCGGCGAGGTGCGCGTGCCGATCGAGGAGCTGCAGGCGCGCGGCATCCTGGTCGACCGTGACGAGGACGGCTACCTGCTGCAGATCTTCACCAAGCCGGTCGGCGACCGCCCGACGGTCTTCTTCGAGTTCATCGAGCGCCACGGCAGCCTCGGCTTCGGCAAGGGCAACTTCCAGGCGTTGTTCGAGGCCATCGAGCGCGAGCAGGAGCGCCGCGGCAACGTCTGACCGGCACCGATCCTGCGAGAGGTGGCGTCGCCAGGCCGCCACCTCTCGCAAGATCGCAGCGTTTCAGCCGGCGAGGGCCTCGCGGACGGCGGGTTCGATGACGTCGGCCATGGCGGCGTAGCCGGCGTCGTTGGGGTGGAAGAAGTCCTTCGCGAGCTTGCCGCGCCAGTTGATCGGATGCCGCCGGATGTCGGCCACGACCAGACCGCGTTCGACGCCGCGCGTGGCGAGGATGCGGTCGACGGCACGCGCGGCCTGGTTCGGGTTGGGCAGGTTCGACACCACCGACCGGGGCGGCAGGGCCTCCACCATCCGGGCGAAGGTGTCGGGCAGGTCCGAGCGGTACCGGCGCCACACGACGTCGTTGGAGCCGATCACGACCGTCACCAGTGCGGCCTCGCCGAGGGCGCACGCGGCCGGCAGTTGCCGCTCGACGACGTCCACGACGCGGGCGCCGTAGGCTGACAGGTTGACCATGCGCAGGGCGGGGTCGAGACGGTCGGCGAGCTGGCCCGGCCAGCCGCGGTCGAAGGCGGACGCGCCGATGCCCTGGGCCATCGAGTCGCCGAGCACGATCCACAGCGGCCCGTCGGCCGCCACCGCGGCGGCGTTGTGACGCTGCCACGCGGTGGCGTACGGGTCCACCTCGCCGTGGGTCGCGCGGATGCCCGGGACGACCTTGCCCAGCACCCGCAGGACGTTCCCGCTCGGCCGCACCGGGAGGTTGGAGTACTCCCAGACGACGTCGGTCACCGCATCGAGGGTACGGATCCTTCCGGTGGGGTGCGCTTGAGTTCCTCACGGGCGACCGACCGGCGGTGCACGGCGTCCGGGCCGTCCACGATGCGCAGCACCCGCGCCCAAGCGTAGAAGTAGGCGAGCGGGAAGTCGTTGCTGACCCCGGCTCCGCCGAACACCTCGATGGCCCGGTCGACCACGGCGCACGCCACCTTCGGCGCGGCGACCTTGATGGCCGCGATCTCGGTGCGGGCGCCCTTCGCGCCGTGGCGGTCGATGAGCCAGGCGGTCTTCAGCACGAGCAGACGCGCCTGCTCGATCTCGATGCGGGAGTTGGCGATGAGCTCCCGCACCACGCCCTGGTCGGCGAGCGGCGCACCGAACGCGGTGCGCGCCTGTGCGCGCTCGATCATGAGGGCGAGGGCCCGCTCGGCCATGCCGATGGCGCGCATCGCGTGGTGGATACGGCCGGGCCCGAGGCGCGCCTGGGCGATCATGAAGCCGTCGCCCTCACCCGCGAGGCGGTTGGTCACCGGCACCCGGACGCCGTCGAAGGTGATCTCGGAGTGCCCGTGCTGGTCCTGGTATCCGAAGATCGGCAGGTGACGGGTGATGGTCATGCCCGGCGTGTCACGGGGGACCAGCACCATCGACTGCTGCCGGTGGGAGGCGGCGTCGGGGTCGGTCTTGCCCATGACGATGAAGATCTTGCAGCGTTCGTCGGCAGATCCGGAGATCCACCACTTCCGGCCGTCGATGACGTAGTCGTCACCGTCACGCCGGATGCGGGTCTGGATGTTGGTGGCGTCGGAGCTCGCGACGTCCGGCTCGGTCATGGCGAACGCCGAGCGGATCCGTGCATCGAGCAACGGTTCCAACCACTGCTCCTTCTGCTCGTCGGTGCCGAACAGGTGCAACGTCTCCATGTTGCCGGTGTCGGGCGCCTGGCAGTTGATGGCTTCCGGTGCGATCACCGGTGACCAGCCGGTGATCTCGGCGATGGAGGCGTAGTCGACGTTCGAGAGGCCGGACTCGGCCGGCAGGAACAGGTTCCACAGGTCGCGCTTGCGGGCCTCGGCCATGAGGTCCTCCATCACCGGCGGGTGTACGTGGTCGCCGTGATCCGCACGGTAGGCGTCGTACTCGGCCTCGGCCGGGAACACCCGCTCGGTCATGAAGGCCCACATCCGGTCGGAGTAGTCCTGCGCGGCGGGGGAGAGCTCGAAGTCCACGGCGGTGTGCCTCTCGGTGCGGTGTCGGTCGGTGCGGTGTCGGTGAGGGACCGTCAGTCCATCATGGCGAGGCCGTCGGCGGCGATGGTGCGGACCTCGTCACGCAGGTCGCCGAAGTCCTGCCCGGCCATGGCGCCGTCGCGCACCCGCGCCGCGATGCCCTGCGTGATGACGGCGAACTTGAAGTGCGCGAAGCCGAGGTACCAGTGCAGGTCGTCCACGGGTCGTCCGGCGCGGGTGGCGTACCGCTGCAGGACCTCGGCCCGGGTGGGGAACCCCGGTCGGTCGGTGACGCCCGGGATCAGCGAGCGTTGCGGCTCGCCGGGGTCGCGCCAGTAGAACGCCAGCAGCCCGACGTCGGTGAGCGGGTCGCCGAGGGTCGACATCTCCCAGTCGAGCACCGCCCGCACCGTGCCGTCGTCGCCGACCACGCAGTTGTCCAGCCGCAGGTCGCCGTGCACGACCGCGGCCGGCGGGCTCTCCGGCACCGATGCGGCCAGGACGCCCGCGAGCGCGTCGACGGCCGGGACGTCGTCGTCGCGGCTGGCCGCCCACTGCCGCCGCCACCGTGACACCTGTCGGTCGAGGAAGCCCGTGGGCCGCCCGAAGTCGCCCAGTCCGACCGCCTCCGGGTCGACCGCGTGCAGGTCGGCCAGCAGGTCGGCCAGGCGCAACCCGAGGCGGTGGCGGTCGGCGGGCTCGGTGAGCGCGCCCGGGGGCAGTTCGCCCCGCACCACGTGACCCGCGACCCGCTCCATGACGTAGAACGGCACGCCGAACGCCTCGCCGTCGTCGACCGCGACGATGCGGGGGACGGGCACGGGAGTCGGGGCCAGGGCCCGCTGCACGCGGGCCTCGCGGGCCATGTCGTGGGCGGTGGGCAGCAGGTCCCCGCTCGGGGGCCGACGCAGGACGAGGGTGCCCGCGGGCGAGTCGAGGGCGTAGGTCAGGTTCGACTTGCCGCCGGAGAGCAGCGTCGCCGTGGGGTGGGCCCACCGGGCGTCGCCGGTCGCCGCCACGAGGACGGCGCCGACGGCGCCCGGGGGGACGAGGTGGTCCGCTCCGCTCACGCGGACCCGGTGCGGTCCCGGAGTTCGCGCCGCAGGATCTTGCCCGTCGTCGTCTTGGGGAGCTCGTCGACGAACTCGATGCTGCGCGGGTACTTGTACGCGGCCATCTGCTCCCTGCAGAACTCGATGAGTTCGGCCTCGGTGACGCTCTGGCCGGGTTTCAGCGACACGAACGCCTTCACCGTCTCGCCGCGGTACTCGTCGGGCACCCCCACGACCGCCGCCTCCCGGACGGCCGGGTGGCCGTAGAGGACGTCCTCCACCTCGCGGGGCCACACCTTGTAGCCGGCGGCGTTGATCATGTCCTTCTTGCGGTCGACGAGGTAGAACCAGCCGCTCTCGTCCATGAAGCCGACGTCGCCGGTGCGCAGCTCACCACCCGGCAGCGACGCCTCGGTCGCCTCGGGCTTGTGCCAGTAGCCCGGCACGACCTGCGGACCCGAGGTCGCGATCTCGCCGATCTCCCCGGGCGGTACCTCGGCGCCGTCCTCGCCGAGGATGCGGACCACGGTGTCGAACACCGGGACGCCGACCGACAACGCGCCGGAGTTCGGGTCGACGGGCGCGTCGACGCCGAACGGCACGGCGTGCGACGGCGAGTTCGTCTCGGTCAGGCCGTAGATGTTGTGGATGTACAGCCCGGTCTTGGCGCGGAACTGGTCCGTGACCGCCGGGGCGATGGGCGCGCCGCCCGAGTAGAGCGCGCGGAACGAGGCGAAGTCCTTCTCCTCGGCGCCTTCGACGTTGGTCAGCGCGATGAACACCGTGATGGCGCCGACCGTGAAGGTCGGCCGGTGCTCGCGGATCGTCTCGATCATGACCTCCGGGTGGAACCGGTGGGCGAGCACGAGAGGGCACGGCACGAGCATCGCGACCGCGATGTGGCCGATGAGCCCGGTGATGTGGAACAGCGGCGCCACGCCGAGGACGACGTCGTCCTCGGTCAGCCCGATCCAGTCGCGGTAGGTCTGGGCGTTGAACACCATGTTGCCGTGGGTGTTCATCGCACCCTTGGGCACGCCGGTGGTGCCGGACGTGTACGTGAGCACCGCGATGTCCTCGGCGCCGAGATCCGGTGCCGGCGGCTTCTTGCCGCGGTACTGCTCCACCAACCCGACCAGGTCGAGCGTGCCCTCGTGGCGGACGCGTTCGACCCCGCCGAAGAGCCGGGCGTCGTCGCGGGTCTGGTGGTCGAGCGCCGAGACGGTGACGACCGTGTCGACCTCCACCCCTTCGGCCGACCCGACGACCCCGCGCGCCACGGTGTCCCAGAGGTCGTCGAGGCAGAGCAGGGCGGTCGCACCCGAGTCGGCGAGCAGGTAGGTGAGCTCGCGGGCCTTGTTCATCGGGTTGATCGCCACCGCGCTGCCGCCGGCTTTCCACGCCGCCAGCAACCCGATGACGAACGCCGGGTTGTTCTGGACGTACAGCGCCATCCGGTCGCCCGCGGCGAAGCCGTGGTCGAGCAGACCGAGCGCGAGCGCGTCGGAGGCCTCGTCGAGATCGGTGAAGGTCAGGCGGGAGTCGAAGTAGCGGAGCGCGACCTCGTCGGGGTGGGCTGCGGCCGACGCCTGGAAGACCGCCAACAAGGTCTCGTGTTCCCGGGTGATCGAGGCCGGGCGACCCTCGCTGTAGAGCGTGAGCCAGGGCCTGTCGGTGTAGACGCTCACGGCTGCGCCTACTTGATGGCGAGCGGGTTGACCGGCGAACCCGAGGCCTGGTGCACCTTGAGCGGCGCGGCCGCGTACAGGAACGTGTACCGGCCGTCGGCCGCGCAGCTCTCGGCCAGCTTCTCGAGGTCGCAGATCTCGGTCAGGGTGACGCCGAGGTTGCGCATGAGTGCACAGTGCAACGGAAGTGCCGTTCCGCTGACCGGGTCGACGGTGACCTCGTTGGCGATGGTGTCGGTCACCAGGTTCGGGATCTCCATGTCGGCGAACCACTGCACCAGCTCGGGGGAGTACGTCAGTCCCGGCTCGCAGAACCCCTCGTAGAACGCCTGGCCCTGCTCGAAGAACAAGCGCAGGAAGTTGGTCCGGATGACGAGGACGTCGTGCGGCTCGATCTCGGTGCCCTGCGCCTTCGCGCACGCCACGAGGTCCTCGTGGGTGAACGTCTCGGCCTTGTCGAGGTTGTCCTTGCCACGGAACCGGGCCATGTCGAGCAGGATGCCGCGGCCGACGACCCCGCGCTGCGCGATCGGCTCGACACTCGCCTGGTCGAGGCCGCCCACCGTGCCGCGGGCGTCGTAGCCGTTCCAGATCTTGCCGCCGTACCAGACGTGACCGAGGGCGTCGTACTGCGTGGAGCCCTGCAGGAAGGCGTCGATCTTGTCGTCGGCGTAGTGCAGGCCACCTGGGAAGGACGGCGCGTCGGCACCGTCCCAGCTGGCCTCGTCGAGGATCTGGGTGCGGACGGCCGGGGTGCGGCCGGGCCACACCGGATCGCCCTTCGGGTCACCGATCAACCGTTGCAGGGTGAACACCTCGCCGGTGCGGACGTGCTGCACCCCGCGCAGCACCTCCTCCGCGGTGAGGAAGTTGAGGGCGCCGACCTCGTCGGCGTCACCCCAGCGGCCCCAGTTCGTGGGGCTCTTCTCCAGCAGTTCGTCCATCGTGGGCACGTCGGCCATGGTCACCAACCTCGTCGTCGGAGCGGCGGCGCGCACCGATCAGGTGATCGGTGGCGAACCTCGGTGAGGCCGACCGAACACCCATGAGGTGCGGGAGGTCAAGGGGTCACAGGTGATCCACGTTCGGGAATCCTGAACAGCTCGATAGGGTGCGAGCGTGACGGTGACGCCGGACCTGCCCGACGGGGCGGTGGCGGTCCGGCGGGCCCGACTCGCCGCCGGGCTCTCCCTGCGGGCGCTCGCCGGCCGGCTCGCCGTCAGCCCCGCCACCCTCTCCGCGATCGAGAACGGTCACACCCGGCTGTCGGTGGAGCGTCTGCACCAGGTCGCGGCGGCCGTCGGTGCCAGCGCGTCCGACCTGTTGGTGCTGCCCGCCCCGCGGTTCGGTGCGGTCTCGGCCGGCCGGGGCGCGCCCGGCGGGCCGGACCCCGAGCAGCTGGCCGGGGTGGGGGAGTGGCGCCGGTTCGCTCCACTGCCGCTCGGGCCCGTGGTGGCCGCGGCCGTCGAGGCGTTCGTCGAGACCGGCTACCAGGGCTCCACGGTGCGCGACATCGCGGCCCGGGCGGGGATGAGCGTCGCCGGGCTCTACCACCACCACCGCAGCAAGCAGGAACTGCTCACCACGATCTTCGAGGTGACCATGGCCGACCTGCGGTGGCGGGTCGACGCCGCGCGCGACGGTTCCGACGCATCGGTCGCGCGGGTGGCGGCCGTCGTCGAGGCCCTGGCGCTGTACCACGTGTACCGCCGCGACCTGGCCTTCATCGGCGCCAGCGAGATGCGCAGTCTGGAACCGCGGGCCCGTCGGCGGATCGCCGGGCTGCGCTCGGCGGTGCAGCACGTCCTCGACACCGAGGTGGGCGCCGCCCTCGCGGCGTCCCCGGCCGGCGCCGACCCGCACGCGGCCCACCTCGGTGCCCGGGCGGTCGCGACGATGTGCACGTCGCTGCCGCAGTGGTTCCGGGTGGGCGGGCCGACCACGCCCGAGGAGCTGGCGCTCGACTACGCCGCGTTCGCGCTCGCCCTGCTCGGGCTCACCCCGAGTGCGCGGGGTACGAACCCTTGACCACGAAGTACGAACCGCGGATGGTGCCGGCGAGCTTGGACTTCTGGCGCGCGAACTTGAAACCGCCCAGTTCCTCTGGCACCTCCATGCCGTCCGACAGCTTGAAGCCGACCGCGCGCTTGCTACCGGGTTCGAGGCCGTAGAGGACGTTGACGATCAGTCCGGACTCGTAGACCACGTGGGTCCAGCGGGTGCCCTCGACCTCGAAGTCCGAGGTCTCGAGCGGGGTCGAGGCGATGACGATGTCGCGCTCGGCGAGCACCTCCTCGACGTAGGCGAGCACCCGCTTCGACGTCGCGGCCGGGGTGACCGTGAACTCGTGGTCGTACTTGTTCTTGAAGTACCGGGCCTCGTTGGCCCGCAGGCCCGCGAGGGCGTCCGCGACGGGCGAGGACTCCAGCCCCTCGGTGGACACGGTGGTGAAGTCGACGACGGTGGACATGCGGGGCCTCCCGGGGTGAGCGTTCAGGGTCTCGTACGCCTCCCTGACGACGACCAGCGCCATGATGTGACAGCCGAGCGGAGGAACCGCGACGACGCGCTCGGGCGGTCGGTCAGACTGCCCCGGTGTCGTCGACCGTGAACCACACCCTCCGACCCCGCCCGTGCCCGTGACCGGCGTCCGTGTGATCGAGGGCGACCCGACGCTGCCGCCCGGCCACGCCCGCGTCCACGCCTCGGAGGAGGCGCGCGAGATCGCCGAGCGGGGCACGATCCTGCGTGTCCGGGTGGGGTCGGGGGTGCACGGGACGTCGGTGTCCGGTCAGGACGGCCGGGACGAGATGGGGATCTGCCTCGAGCCGCCCCGCTTGGTCACCGGCGTCGCGGAGGTGCCGGCCGGCACGGAGGCGGACGGCCGCACCGTGCCGTTCGAGCAGTACGAGCGGCACACGGTCTGGGACGAACCCGGCGGCCTCGCCGACCGGTCCGGGGCGGGCGACCTCGACGTGATCGTCCACTCGGCGCGCACGTGGTGCCGGCTCGCCCTCGGCGGCAACCCCGCCGTGCTGCTGCCGTTGTTCGTCCCCGACGACGAGGTCGTGATCCGCACCGCGGCCGGGGCGGAGTTGGTCGCGAACGCCGACCGGTTCGTCTCCCGCCACGTGGGGGAGCGTCTCCTCGGCCACCTGAACTCGCAGCGGGCGGCCATGACGGGCGAGACCGGTGCCCACACCACCCGTCCGCAACCGGTCGAGGTCCACGGCTACGACACCGGGTACGCGATGCGCGCGCTGCGTCTGGGGGTCCAGGGCGTCGAACTGCTCGGCACCGGCCGGATCACGTTGCCGATCCCCGAACCGTGGTCGACCTACCTGGGAGCCGTGCACCGGGGCGAGGTCGAGCTGGACGAGGTGGTGGCCGCGATCGACGAGGTCGCGGGCGAGTTGGTCCGGCTCACGGTGGCGCCCGGGGTGCCGGACCGTCCGGACGCCGACTGGGTCGACGCCTGGTTGCACCGGGCCCACCTGGAGTTCTGGGCAGCCGGCTGACCCGGCCGTCCAGGGGGTGGTGTGGTGCACCTCTCGGGGGAAGTGGAGTCGCCGCCTCCACATAGGGGTACGGTGATCGTGGAAGCGGAGACGCCTCCTCCACAACGTACCTGCCACCTCTCCTGGAGCCACCATGACCGACGTCCTCCCCGCGACGTCCGCGGCCTCCGCGAACGTCCACCACGACCGGCGGTGGTGGATCCTCGCGGTCCTCGGCCTGTCGCAGTTGATGGTCGTCCTCGACGCCACCATCGTGAACATCGCGCTGCCCACCGCCCAGACCGACCTGGCGTTCGACAACGCCGCGCGGCAGTGGATCGTCACCGCGTACGCCCTCGCCTTCGGCAGCCTGCTGCTCATCGGCGGCCGCATCGCCGACTTCATCGGGCGCAAGTCGACGATGATCATCGGCCTCGTCGGGTTCGCGGTGGCCTCGGCCGTCGGCGGCGCGGCCGTCAACTTCGGCATGCTGGTCGCGGCGCGGGCCGTGCAGGGCGCGTTCGGCGCGCTGCTCGCCCCCGCGATCCTCGCCCTGCTCACCACGACGTTCACCGAACCCAAGGAACGCGGCAAGGCGTTCGGCATCTTCGGCGCCATCGCCGGTGCCGGCGCCTCGATCGGCCTGCTGCTCGGCGGCATCCTCACCGAGTACGCCAACTGGCGCTGGACGCTCTACGTCAACCTCGTCATCGCCGTGGTCGCGATCATCGGCGCGATCATCCTGCTGCCGAACCCGTCCCGCTCGGAGGACCGGCAGGGCAACGACGTCCTCGGCACGGCCACCGTCACGCTCGGACTGTTCGCCCTCGTCTACGGGTTCTCCAACGCCGAGCAGCACGACTGGACCTCGCCGTTGACCGTCGTGTGCCTGATCGCCGCGGGCGTCCTGCTCATCGCGTTCGTCCTCATCGAGCAGCGGGTCGCGCACCCGATCCTGCCGTTGCGGGTCGTCACCGACCGCAACCGTGGCGGCGCCCTGCTGATCATGTTCATGTCGGGCATCGGCATGTTCGCCGTGTTCTTGTTCCTGACGTACTACATGCAGGGCAACCTCGGCTACAGCCCGGTGAAGTCCGGCGTCGCGTTCCTGCCGCTCACCGGCGCGTTGATCGTCACGGCGTCGGTCGGCAGCACGATCCTGGTGCAGCGGTTCTCGGCCCGCATCCTCATCCCGGTCGGCATGGTGCTCGCCGCGGTCGGTCTGGCGTTCATGACCCGCATCGACGTGCAGGGCGACTACACCGGCAGCATCCTGCCCGCGACCATCATCATGGGCGTCGGGCTCGGGTTGGTCTTCGCGCCCGGGTTCAACCTGGCCGTGCTGGGCGTCGAGCCCGAGGACGCCGGTGTCGCGTCAGCGGCGGTCAACGCCATGCAGCAGATCGGTGGAGCGGTCGGCACGGCGTTGTTCAACACCATCGCCGCGAGCGTGCTCGCCTCGTACATCACCAGCAACGGCGGTCACACCCCGCCGCAGTCGCCGCAGGACGGTCTCATCGCCGCGGCCGGCGCGGTGCACAGCTACCAGATCGCGTTCTGGATCGCGGCGGCGATCTTCGCGGGTGGAGCCGTCATCGCGGCCCTGCTGCTGCGGTCGGGCATCGCCCAGCCGGACGAGAACTCCGCCGTGGTGGCAGTCTGACCTGTCGATGACCACGACGAGCCGCACCGACGCGGACGCCAGCGCAGTGGACGAGGCCCCGCCTCGTCCACTGCGCAAGGACGCCGCCCGCAACCGGGACGCCCTCATCGCGGCCGGGCGGGCGGTGTTCGCCGAACGCGGTCTCGACGCGAGCCTCGACGACGTCGCCCACCGCGCCGGGGTGGGCGTCGGTACCGCCTACCGCAACTTCGCCAACAAGTACGAACTCGCTCGCGCGATCTTCGACCAGCGCATCGACGAGATGGTGGCGGTCGCCGAGCGGGCCGCCGACACCGAACCGGCGTGGGACGGCATCGTGGCGATGCTCGAGTCGTCGGCGCAGATGCAGTCGGCCGACCGCGGCCTGCGCGAGATCCTCTACGGAACCCACGACGCCGACATGTTCGACAGCATCGCCGACCGGCTCGGGCCACCGACCGAGCGGTTGACCGCGCGGGCCCGGGCCGAGGGGAGCGTGCGCCCCGACGTCGAGATGACCGACCTCTGGATGGTCCTCACGATGCTCATGACCGTCGCCGACCTCACCGCCGACGCCGCGCCGGACCTGTGGCGGCGCTACCAGGCGGCGCTGCTCGACGGTCTGCGGCCGGGATCGACGACCCCCGAGGTCACCGCGATCAGCAGCGACGCCATGCGGGCGGTCATGCGCTCGCACAAGCAGCACCTCGTGCACCCCGACCGGGCGGGTCGCCCTTCCTGCTGAGGGTCAGCCGGAGCGGCGCGAGTCCTGCACCGCCGGGAAGGTGGCGAGCATGCCGTCGATCCCGGCGAGGAACGTGTCGATCACCGAGCGCGGGTCGCTCAGGCACCCCTCGGCCATCGCGCCGTCACGGAGCATCACGAAGTGCGCGGTGGCCTGGGGCGCCCGGTCGGTGACCTGCGCGAACGCGTCGTGGACGGCATCCCGGAACCACGCGCGGTGGGTGAGGATCGCCTGGTGGATCGGGTCGTCCGGGTCCGGGTACTCGGCGGCGGCGTTGAGGAAGGCGCACCCCCGGAAGCCGGGTGTGCCGATCTGACCGGCCACGACGGAGGCGATGCCGCGCACGGCCGATCCGGGGGCGGAGTCCTCGGCCACCGCGGCCGCGACGGCGGCCCGGATCGCGAGGTCCGCGGTGCGCAGGTACTCGACGATGAGGTCGTCCTTGCTGGGGAAGTGCCGGTAGAACGTCGCGCGGGTGACCTGCGCGGTCGAGATGATCTCCTCGGTCCCGACCGCGTGGACGCCCTTGGCGTAGAACAGGCCGCTCGCCGTGGCGAGCAGCCGGTCCCGCGCCTCGGACGGACGTGCTGACACGGCCGGCGGGGTCATGGGGCGAGCGTAAACGGCGCTGCCACGCCCGACCGTCGAACGCTTCACTAGCGTTGCATCCTGCACCGATCCGGCTCGAGCGACGTCGTGGTGCCGGGCCGCGGGTCGGAGGGTCCTCACCGCGCCGCGGTCGTCGTGCCGCGGGCGTCGCGTCGGAGCAGGAGGGCCGACACGACGAAGAAGATCCCGCCGAGCGCCGCGTATCCCGCCAGCAGGTGCAGCGAGGTGGCGTCACCCGCCGCCCGGACGAAGCCCGCGCCCGCGAGCACCGAGATGGCGCCGCTCAGCATCATCGGCAGTTGGCCGCCGGCCGCGCGCCGGCGGACGCCGACCACCAGCTGCACGAGCCCGGAGACCACCGCCCACGCCCCGAAGACCCGGAGCACTGCGGAGACGTCGCCGGCCGCCGCGATCGCGATGCCGATCGCGGCGAGGGTGCTGACACCGATGTTCGCCCACAACACGGCATCACCCGTGATGCGCAGGTCGACGACGGCCGCGAGCACGTCGACGACGGGGTAGACGACCACGGCGGTGATCGCGGCGGCGGTGAGGGATCCGCCGACGGCGGCCACGGTCGCGGCCCACAGGGCGGCGAACACGAACCGGGCGACGTACAGCCGCCAGAGGGCGGACGTCCGGTCCGGGTGGATGGTGGCGGCGGTGGTGGCGTGCCGCTCACCCGAGAGATCGGCGGTCATGGGGTCTCCTCGTGATGGACAGACTGATCGGTCTTGTTCAGACCGAAGCGTGCCACCTCGGAGTCGCGCGTGTCAAGACTGATCAGTCTGTCTTGCTGTTCGGCGGGGATCCGGAGAGCCACCCGTGCTGGGCGGCACGCCGACGCGCGGTGGCCAGCACCCGTGCGACGGCGGGGGACGGGTCGGTCGCCGACCACACCAGGGCGAACCGGGCCACGACCGTCGGCGCCACGACCTCGCGGTCGGTGATGCCGGCGCCGGTCCGGGCCGCGTGGCGGACGAACGACGCGGGGGCGAGCCCCACCTCACGTCCGCTGGCGAGCCGCGACAGCATCGCGCTCACCGGCGGGTTGTCGAAGTCGCGCAGCCGTGGGGAGATCCCGGCCCGGGCCAAGGCGGTGGTGATGTCGTCGTGGTACGCGGGGGCGAGTCGTCGCGGGAACAGCAGCAGGGTCTCGTCGCGGAGGTCCGCCACGTGGATCTCGGCCGCACCCGCGAGCCGGTGGCGGGTGCTGAGGATCGCCGACACCGGCTCGGCCCGCACCGGCTCGGCCACCACCCCGGGTGGGAGGGGCGGGGAGAGTGCCAGACCGAGGTCCAGGTCGCCCGCGTGGAGCCGTTCGGGGATCTCCGCGCTGTAGTGCTCGCGGGCGTCGACGGTGAGCTCGGGGTGCTCCTCCTCGACCGCCTCGAGCAGGTCGGTGAGGGTCCCGAAACCCGCGACCGGCGTGTACCCCAGCCGGACGGTGGTCCGGCCCGACCCGGCGACACGCGTGAGGTCGGCGGCCCGCTCCAGCGCGGCCAACGCGGCCGGGGCCTCCTCGGCCAGCACCCGGCCCGCCGCGGTGAGCTGGACGCGGCGGCTCGTACGGAGGAACAACGGCGTGCCGAGGGCCTGCTCGAGCTTGCGGATCTGATGGCTCAGCGACGGCTGCGAGAGGTAGAGGCGCGCGGCGGCCCGGCCGAAGTGGAGCTCTTCGGCGACCGCCAGGAAGTAGCGCAGTGCACGCGGGCTGAGATCGATCGATCCAGGCTATCGCTCGGCGCACACACAAGTCTTGGACGCCGGTCGCACCGGCCTCGCACACTTCGACGCAGCGTCCGGCGCTCAGCCCGGCGCACGGCAGCGACGAGGGGAAGACAGTGCAGATCACGGTCATCGGACCTGGTGTCATCGGCGGCGGGTTGGCGGCGAAGTGGGAGCGGGCGGGGCACACCGTCCAGCGGCTCGGTCGGGGCGGCGGTGACGCGGCCGGGTCGGACGTCGTCCTGGTCGCGGTCCCGGGTGACGCCGTCGAGGCGGCGGTGTCCTCGGTGTCGGGACTCGCGGGGACGACCGTGCTCGACGCGACGAACCGGTACGGCGGCGTGACGCCGCCGGCGGGGTTCGCCTCGAACGCCGAGTACGTGAAGTCCGTGACCGGCGGACCGACCGCCAAGGTGTTCAACACCAACATCGGCGCCCTGTACGACCGGGTGGACCAGGCGCGGGTCCGGCCCAGCAACCTGTGGTCCGGTGACGACGACGCCCGGGAGGTCGTCGAGCAACTCAGCCGCGACGCCGGGTACGAGGCCGTCCGGCTCGGTGACCTCGGCGCGGCCGCGATGCAGGAGGACCTCGCCCACGGCGTGATCGCGATCGCCGAGGCCGGGCTGGGGCCGTTCGTCTACCGGTTGACCTCGCCCGAGGACCTCTAGGCGCCGGGCGTGACGTTCGACGCGGCTCTGGCCGCACGGGTCCGGGAGCGACTGCGCGGTCACGACGGAGTCACCGAGATCTCAATGTTCGGCGGTCCGGCGTTCCTCGCCGACGGGCACCTGACCGTCGCGGTGCACGCGGACGACCTCGTGGTCCGGGTCGGCCCCGACGCGCCACCCGACGTGACCGTGCGGCACGGTGCCCGGCCGTTCGCGCTCACCGGTCGTCCGGTGCCGGGCTGGGTGCTCGTGGCCGCCGGTCACCTCGACGACGACGAGCTCGACTGGTGGTTGGACCGGGCCGAAGCGGTCACCGCCACGCTCCGGCGCGACGCACCCCGGTGATGGCCTCGGCGGCGGGCCTGGGGTGATGTCGACCCGTGTGTTCGGACTGGTGCCCCCGGCAGGATTCGAACCTGCGCCACCGCCTCCGGAGGGCGGTGCTCTATCCCCTGAGCTACGGGGGCCGACGGCTGACGAACGTCAGCCGGACCGACCGCAGAGCCTAGCCGACCGATGCGAACGCCCCGGCTGCCGGTGTCGGCGGCCGGGGCGTCGGCGGGTGTGACGCTCGATCAGGGCGTGGCGTTGGCGTCCCGGAGCTTGCGACACAGGGCGGCGAGTTGCGCGGCGCCGTCGACCCCCAGCACCGACTCCACGTGGCGGCGCAGGTCCGCGACGTGGCTCGGGAAGATCTTCGCCGCGGCGGCGCGGCCGGCGTCGGTGAGGACCGCGTAGATGACGCGTCGGTCCTGCGCCGAGTGCTGGCGGTAGAGCAGGCCCTCCTGCTCCATCCGGTCGGCGAGCTTGGTGAAGCCGCCGCTGGTCAACGACACCTCGGTGGCGAGCTTGGTCATCGGCAGGCGCTGGCTGGGTTCGCGGGCGAGGCGCACCAGCACGTCGAAGAACGGCGCGCTGACACCGGCACGCTCGAGACCCTCGGACAGCCGCTGGCTCGTGAACGAGGTCGCCTCCAGCACCAGCCCCCAGGCCGTGATGAGCTCCTGGCCCTCGGTGTTCATCGTGGAGCTGAGTGGCGCGCTCGGCATCGGCGGCGCGGTCGGCGCGGCGGGCCGGTGGGCCGGTGGCGCGCCGACCGTGGTCGTGCTCGGGCGGGCGAGTGGTGCGTTCATGGCCATGACATGTCCCCTCTGCTGGCCTTGTCCGGTCTGCGAACTGTGTCCCCGTAGCGCACTGCGAGGGTGTCACGTCCAACGACAGAGTGCGTGGAACGTTGCCCTAGTGCGAGGAAACCTAACAGCAGTTTCACGGCGAGCAACCGCTGTGACCGAATCTTCACCATCTCCAGAGTCCGAGATGGTGGACATTGCGGTGCTCACCTCTCGCACAGCCCCAGAAGACGGTGCTGCCACGGTGTTCCACCGGGAGGTCTCTCGATGATCCAGTCATCTCCGATGGAGAGGTTGCGGTCCACGCCGGCCCCCGGAAGCGCGTCGCGGCCGTCGATAAGCTCAGGGGTATGACGCCTGCACAGCTCGCCGATGCCGTGACCGAGGTGGCCGTGGCCGCCGCGGAGGCGGGCGAGCTGGGCCGACTCGGGGCGACCGACGTACCCGCGGCGACCGTCGAGCGCCCGCGGAACCGTGACCACGGGGACTACGCCACCAACCTCGCCATGCGGTTGGCCAAGCCCGCGGGCCTGCCGCCGCGGGCGGTCGCCGACCTCCTCGCCGTCCGGCTGGGGAAGGTCGAGGGCGTCGACCGGGTCGACGTGGCGGGCCCGGGTTTCCTCAACCTCACCCTGGCCGACGACGTCCTCGGCGAGGCCGCGCGGGTGGCGGTCGTCGCGGGCGCCGACTACGGCACCAACGGCGCGCTCACCGGCGCCCGGCTGAACCTGGAGTTCGTGTCGGCCAACCCCACCGGCCCGGTGCACCTCGGCGCCACCCGGTGGGCCGCGGTCGGCGACGCCCTCGGCCGCCTGCTCACGGCGTCCGGTGCCGTCGTCACCCGTGAGTACTACTTCAACGACGCCGGTTCGCAGATCGACCGCTTCGGCGACTCCCTGCTCGAGGTCGCCCACGGCCGGCCCGTGCCGGAGAACGGCTATGGCGGCGCGTACATCGCCGACATCGCCGCGGCCGTCGTCGCACGCCACCCCGGGCTCCTCGAGCGGCCCGAGGCCGAGCAGCTGGCGGTCTTCAAGGCCGACGGCGTCGAGCTGATGTTCGTCGAGATCCGGGAGTCGCTCGAGGAGTTCGGCGTCCACTTCGACGTCTACTTCAACGAACGTGACCTGCACACCGCAGGCGACCTCGACGCCGCGCTCGCCCTGCTGCGCGAGGGCGGGCACGTCTTCGAGGCCGACGGCGCGGTGTGGCTGCGCACGACCACCTTCGGCGACAGCAAGGACCGGCCGCTGGTCACCAGCGACGGCCGGTGGACCTACTTCGCCGCCGACGCCGCGTACTACCGCAACAAGCGGGCGCGGGGCTTCGACCGGGTCGTGATCATGCTGGGCGCGGACCACCACGGCTACATCGGCCGGTACCGCGCCCTGGTCGCGGCCCTCGGCGACGACCCGGACCGCAACCTCGAGATCCTCATCGGTCAGATGGTCAACCTCGTCCGCGACGGCACACCGGTGCGCATGAGCAAGCGGGCCGGGACGCTCGTGCTCATGACCGACATGGTCGAGGCCATCGGCGTCGACGCCGCGCGGTACGCGCTCGCCCGCTACGACACCGACCAGCCGATCGACATCGACCTCGACCTGTGGTCGTCCCGGCGCAACGACAACCCCGTCTACTACGTCCAGTACGCGCACGCCCGGCTCTCCAAGCTCCAGCGCGACGCCGCGGCTGCGGGCATCCCGGTCGTCACCCCCGACACCGCGGCCGACGTCGACGTCTCGCTGCTGGTCGAGCCCCGGGAGACCGCCCTGCTCGCGGCCATCGCGGAGTTCCCGCAGCGGGTCGCCGGCGCCGCCGAACTGCGGGCGCCGCACCGGATCGCGCGCTACCTCGAGGAGGTGGCGGGGCTCTACCACCGGTTCTACGACGGCCCCCGCATCCTCCCGCGCGACACCGACGAGCCGACCCCTGCCGAGCAGGAGCTCACCCGGGCCCGGCTGCTCCTGGGCGAGGCCACCCGGGTCGTGCTCGCCGCGGGGTTGGCCCTGCTCGGGGTGACCGCACCGGAGCGCATGTAAGGCCTGCGACCATGAGACCGTGTGGCGGCACCGCCACGCCCCACGGGTCCGGACCTCCACCCGGCGGGCCCGTCCCGCTCGACCGCCCCGCACCGCAGAGAGGCTGACCAGCACCGTGAGCAGATCCGCGCACCCGGCCGGGCCGCGCCACGCCGACGTGCTCGCCCCGGACCACCTCGGACTGCCCCCGACGGACCTCAACGCGCTGGCGCCGCACGTCTGGCCCGCGACCGCGCGGCGCCTCGACGGCGAGCTGACCCTCGGCGGCATCGGGGTCCGTGACCTCGTCGCCCGCTACGGCACGCCCCTCTACGTCTTCGACGAGCTCGACGTCCGCCGCCGCGCGCGCGACTGGGCCACGGCCTTCCACGACGGCGAGGTGTTCTACGCGTCGAAGGCGTTCCTCTGCATCGGTCTCGCCCAGTGGGTCGCGGAGGAGGGTCTCGGGCTCGACGTCTGCACCGGCGGTGAACTCACCGTCGCGCTGGCCGCGGGTGTCGACCCGCAGTACATCGTGTTCCACGGCAACAACAAGAGCGAGGGCGAACTGGCCCAGGCCGTCGGCAGCGGTGTCGCCACCGTGGTCGTCGACTCCTTCGCCGAGATCGAGCGGCTGTGCCGCGTGGCCAAGGCCGCGAAGGTCGTCCAGCGGGTGCTCGTCCGCGTCACGGTCGGCGTCGAGGCCCACACGCACGAGTACATCGCCACCGCGCACGAGGACCAGAAGTTCGGCTTCTCGCTGGCGTCCGGGGCGGCGCTCGAGGCGGTCGAGGAGGTCGTCGGACGCAAGGAGTTGTCGTTCGGCGGCCTGCACAGCCACATCGGTTCGCAGATCTTCGACACCGCGGGCTTCGAGGTCGCCGCGGCGCGCCTCGTCGACCTGGTGGCCACCATCCGCGACCGCCAGAGCATCGTGGTCGAGGAACTCGACCTGGGCGGCGGCCTCGGCATCGCCTACCTCGGTTCGGACCACCCGATGCCGGTGCGCGACTTCGCGACCCGGCTCGGTGAGATCGTCACCGCCCAGTGCGCCCGCCGCGAGGTCGTGCGGCCGAAGCTCTCGGTCGAACCCGGGCGCGCGGTGGTCGGCAACGCCGGGGTCACGCTCTACCGCGTCGGCACGGTCAAGGACGTCGACCTCGGCGGCGGTGAGTACCGCCGCTACGTCTCGGTCGACGGCGGCATGAGCGACAACATCCGCACCGCGCTCTACGACGCCCAGTTCACGGCCGCGCTCGCGAGCCGCGACTCCTCGGCGCCGCCGGTGCTGTCACGGGTGGTCGGCCGGCACTGCGAGAGCGGCGACATCATCGTGCGCGACGTCTACCTGCCCAGCGACCTCTCGCGCGGGGACCTGCTGGCGGTGGCCGCGACCGGCGCGTACTGCCGCAGCATGTCCAGCAACTACAACTACACCGGCCGGCCCGCGGTCGTCGGGGTCCGCGACGGACGGGGCACGCTGCTCATCCGCCGCGAGACCGAGGACGACCTGCTGCGCCTCGACACCCAGTGGTCGAGCAGCAGTGAGTGACGCGCTCGGCGTCGCCGTCCTGGGGTACGGCGTCGTGGGCAGTGCGGTGGTCCGCCTGCTCACCGAGAACGCCGACGACTTCGCCGCCCGTGTCGGCCGCCCGCTCGAACTGCGGGGGATCGCCGTCCGCCGGTCCGGCGCCGCGCGCGACCTGCCGCCGGGCGTTCCGGCCGATCTCGTCACCCACGACCCCGACGCCCTCATCGCGCGCGACGACGTCGACATCGTCGTCGAGGTCGTCGGCGGGATCGAGCCGGCCCGGTCGTGGCACCTCGCGGCGTTGACCGGCGGCAAGAGTGTCGTCAGTGCCAACAAGGCGTTGCTGGCCGACCACGGCGATGCGTTGCACGCTGCAGCGGTCGAGCACGGCGTCGACCTCTACTACGAGGCCGCTGTCGCCGGGGCCATCCCGTTGTTGCGACCGCTGCGTGAGTCGCTCGCGGGCGACCACGTCCACCGCGTGCTCGGGATCGTCAACGGCACCACCAACTTCATCCTCTCGCGGATGCACAGCAGCGGCGCGGGCTTCGACGAGGCGCTGGCCGAGGCGACCGCCCTCGGGTACGCCGAGGCCGATCCCACCGCTGACGTCGAGGGATTCGACGCCGCGGCCAAGGCAGCGATCCTCGCCCGACTGGCCTTCCACGTGCCGGTGACCAGCGCCGACGTCTACCGCGAGGGCATCACCGAGCTGACCGCCGCCGACATCGCCTCGGCCCGGGCGGTCGGCAGCGTCGTCAAGTTGCTCGCGATCGCCGAACGCGACGCCGGCGGGGCGGTCGCCGTCCGGGTGCACCCGGCGATGCTGCCGGCGGCTCACCCGTTGGCCTCGGTCGGCGACGCCTACAACGCCGTGTTCGTCGAGGCGGAAGCCGCGGGATCGTTGATGTTCTACGGCCGCGGGGCCGGGGGAGACCCGACCGCGAGCGCCGTCCTCGGCGACGTCGTGGCCGTGGCGCGCAACCGGGTGGCGGGGACGACACGCACGACCGTCGAGGCCCCGGCTCTGGTGCAGGATGCAACGGTCCTGCGGCCGATGGGCGAGGTGATGACCCGTTACCACGTGGCCCTCGACGTCGCCGACCGTCCGGGTGTCCTCGCCACCGTGTCGACGGCCTTCGCCGACAACGGCGTGAGCATCTCGACCGTGCGCCAGGAGGGCCGTGGCGAGGAGGCCACGTTGGTCCTGGTCACGCACGCCGCCCCCGAGGAAGCGCTCGCCCGCACGGTCGAGCAGATGGGACGACTGGACATGGTCAACCGCGTCGTCGGGGTCCTCCGGGTGGAGGGGTCGTGAGCACGCCGTCCACGGTCCGTCCCGGGTGGCCGGGTCTCATCGAGGCCTACCGCCACCGCCTGCCCGTCACCGACTCCACCCCGGTGGTCACCCTGCACGAGGGCGGGACGCCGCTGGTGCACGCCCCGTCGCTGTCCGAACGCACCGGCTGCGAGGTGTACCTCAAGGTCGAGGGCGCCAACCCGACCGGCTCGTTCAAGGACCGCGGCATGACGGTCGCGATCTCCAAGGCCGTCGAGGCCGGGGCCAAGGCCGTCGTGTGCGCCTCGACCGGCAACACGTCCGCCTCGGCTGCCGCGTACGCCGTCCGCGCCGGGATCACCTGCGCCGTGCTCGTGCCGCAGGGCAAGATCGCGCTCGGCAAGCTCGCCCAGGCGCTGGCCCACGGCGCGCAACTGCTGCAGGTCGACGGCAACTTCGACGACTGCCTGGAACTGGCGCAGAAACTGGCGGTCGACTACCCGGTCACGCTCGTCAACTCGGTCAACAACGACCGCATCGAGGGGCAGAAGACCGGCGCGTTCGAGGTGTGCGACGTCCTCGGCCGCGCCCCCGACGTCCACTGCATCCCCGTCGGCAACGCCGGCAACATCACCGCCTACTGGCGCGGCTACCGCGAGTACGCCGCGGACGCCGTCACCGACTCCACCCCGCGCATGTTCGGGTTCCAGGCGGCCGGCGCCGCGCCGATCGTGCTGGGCGAGCCGGTGCTGCGCCCGGTCACGATCGCCACGGCGATCCGCATCGGGAACCCGGCCTCGTGGGCGTACGCCGAGGCCGCGCGCGACGAGAGTGGCGGGCTCATCGACGCCGTGACCGACCGCGCGATCCTCGAGGCCTACCGGATGCTCGCCCGCGGCGTCGGCGTGTTCGTCGAACCCGCCTCGGCCGCCTCGGTCGCCGGACTGTTGAAGACGTCGGCGGACGGACGGTTGCCCCGCGGGTCGACGGTGGTCTGCACCGTGACGGGGCACGGCCTCAAGGACCCGGAGTGGGCGATCTCCGGTGCGCCCGCGCCGCGCACGGTGCCGGTCGACGCCGCCGCCGCCGCGAGCGCCCTCGGCCTCGGGTGAGCGCCGCCCTCCAGGTCGGGCGCCGCGCCCGCGTCCGGGTGCCCGCGACCAGCGCCAACCTCGGCCCGGCCTTCGACGCCGCGGGTCTCGCGCTCGACCTGCAGGACGAGGTCGAGCTCACCGTCGTCGACACCGGCCGGGCCGGCATCGAGGTCATCGGCGAGGGGGCGGGGTCCGTCGCCCTCGACGAGTCGCACCTGGTGCGCCGCACGGCCGAGGAGACGTTCCGGCGCCTGGGCGTCGAGCCGCCCGCTCTGGCCCTGCACTGCACCAACAGGATCCCGCACGCCCGGGGCCTCGGGTCGTCGGCGGCGGCGATCGTCGCCGGGGTGCTGGGGGCGCGGGAGCTCGTGCCGGGCGGGGTCGACGCCCTGCCGCTGTCGGCGGTCCTCGACCTGGTCGCCGAACTCGAGGGTCACCCCGACAACGTCGCCGCCGCGCTGCTGGGCGGGTTCACCCTCGCCTGGAGCGGCGGCCCGGCGGTTCTCGGTGGGACCGCGGGGGAGGGGGCCCTGCTCGTCTCGGGACACCGCACCTCGGTGCTGCGGCTCACCCCCGCGGCGGTGGTCCGGCCGGTCGTGCTCGTGCCGCCGTCGCCGAGTTCGACCTCCGCGGCCCGGGGCCGGCTGCCCGACACCGTCGCGCACGCGGACGCGGCCGTCGCCGCCGGCCGTGGCGCGCT